>CALEJM010000319.1 GCA_937898265.1 uncultured Porphyromonadaceae bacterium | reverse complement strand
CAGGCGCTTGCTCAGGTTGTGGCGAGACACCTTATGTGAAGTTGATTACCCAACTCTTCGGTACTCGCGAGATGGTGGCCAATGCTACTGGTTGCTCTTCTATCTACTCAGGCTCAGTGCCTTCAACCCCTTATACGACCAACGAGAAAGGGGAAGGTCCAGCATGGTCCAACTCCTTGTTCGAAGATTTCTGCGAATATGGTCTCGGTATGACTTTTGCCAGCGACAAGATGCGTCTCCGCTTGGTGAAACTGATGACAGAGGCTCAAGACTGCAACTGCTGTTCCGACGACCTCAAAGCCCTCTTCCGTCAATGGATGGAGCACAAAGACGAGGCTGAGGAGTCAAAGCGTTTGGCAGAACTCATCATTCCACAAGTTGAGGCTTGCGGTTGCGATATCTGCCAAAAGATTGCAGAACTCAAATCTTACCTCGTGAAACGCTCTCAATGGATTATCGGTGGCGACGGAGCCAGCTACGACATCGGTTACGGCGGTCTCGACCACGTGATTGCTTCTGGCAAAGATGTCAATATCCTTGTGCTCGACACAGAGGTTTATTCCAACACCGGCGGTCAGGCTTCAAAATCTACTCCAGTAGGTGCGATTGCTAAGTTTGCAGCCGCAGGTAAGCGCGTTCGCAAGAAAGACCTCGGTATGATTGCCACCACCTACGGTTACGTCTATGTGGCTCAGATTGCTATGGGTGCCGACCAAGCTCAATGCTTGAAAGCTATCCGCGAGGCAGAGGCTTATCCTGGTCCATCACTCATCATTGCTTACGCTCCATGTATCAACCATGGTTTGAAAGCTGGTATGGGCAAGGCGCAAGCTGAAGAGGCTGCTGCCGTAGCTTGTGGCTACTGGCATCTCTGGCGCTACAATCCGCTGTTGGAAGCTGAGGGTAAGAACCCATTCCAACTCGACAGCAAAGAGCCAGACTGGAGCCGTTTCAACGACTTCCTTAAAGGCGAGGTGCGTTTCGCCTCAGTCATGAAGCAGTTCCCACAAGAGGCAGAAGAACTCTTCAAGGCTGCTCAAGAGAATGCACAATGGCGCTATCGTAGCTATCAACGCATGCTCAACACCCCATGGGAATAGGCGTCAACACGCTATCTAAATAACAAGAAGGCCGTCTCTGCTCTCGGGCAAAGGCGGCTTTCTCTTTATTCCGTAGTTGCTAACGCTTTGATAATAACAAGGAAGAAGGGCAGAAAAAAAGTTTACGAAAAACCTTGTTCAGTTTATCAAAAAGTTGTACTTTTGTGCTCGGGTAAGTCCTATACGACCAGCTCGCTTTAAATCCCCCAGGGCCTGACCGCAGCAAGGGTAGGAGCTTGAGCGGTGCGATATAGTCAGCTTACCCTTTTTTTGTGCCCATACCTTAAGATTTCCCCGAATCTCATACTACTAAAATAAAAGAGGACGCCTCGTTTGAGACGTCCTCTGACTTTATCTTAACCTAAGGGATTAAGCGTTTTTGATAGCAGCTTGGGCTGCAGCCAAACGTGCGATAGGCACACGGAATGGTGAGCAGCTGACATAGTTGAGACCTACGCGGTGGCAGAATTCAACTGATGATGGTTCGCCGCCATGCTCGCCGCAGATACCGCATTTGAGGTCTGGACGAACGCTGCGGCCTTTCTCGGTTGCCATTTGAACCAACTGACCAACGCCATTCTGGTCGAGAACGCGGAATGGGTCGTTCTTCAGGATCTTCATGTCGAGATATGCAGGCAAGAAGCTGGCGATATCGTCGCGTGAGTAACCGAAGGTCATTTGGGTCAAGTCGTTGGTACCGAATGAGAAGAACTCAGCCTTGGTAGCGATACGGTTGGCGGTCAAAGCAGCACGTGGGATTTCGATCATAGTACCAACTTTGTAGTCGATAGAGTCGTTCATCTCCTCGAAGAGTTTGTTGGCAGTAGCGCGGATTACCTCTTCTTGTTTTGCGAACTCGTAGAGGATACCGGTGAGAGGCACCATGATTTCTGGTTTAGCCTCGATGCCTTCAGCCTTCAATTCGAGAGCTGCGCCAAGGATAGCGCGTGTTTGCATCTCGGTGATTTCTGGATAGGTGTTGCCAAGACGGCAGCCACGGTGACCGAGCATTGGGTTAGCCTCGTGGAGTGAGTCAACACGTTGGTGGATATATTGGTAAGAAACGCCCATGATTTCAGCCAACTCACGTTGTTCGCGCTCCTCGTGAGGAACGAACTCGTGCAATGGTGGGTCGAGCAAGCGAACTGTCACTGGGCAACCTGCCATAGCTTTGAAGATGCCTTTGAAGTCGGCTTTCTGATATGGGAGGATTTTCTCAAGAGCTTTCTTGCGGCCTTCAACGGTTTCTGAGAGAATCATCTCGCGCATAGCACGGATTTTCTCACCTTCGAAGAACATGTGCTCTGTGCGGCAGAGACCGATACCGATAGCACCGAAGTTGCGAGCTACTTGAGCGTCGCGTGGTGTGTCGGCGTTGGTGCGTACTTTGAGGCGTGCATATTTGTCAGCCAAAGCCATCAACTCGCGGAAATCCTGATCGAGTTCTGCGTCTTTGGTGTCAACAGCGCCTTCGTAAACGTCGCCGGTAGAACCGTTCAATGAGATATAGTCGCCTTCGTGGAGGGTTACGCCAGAAACCTTGATGGTTTTCTCAGCGTAGTCGATAACGAGAGCGCCTGCGCCAGATACGCAGCATTTACCCATACCGCGAGCCACTACGGCAGCGTGTGAAGTCATACCGCCACGAGCTGTGAGGATACCTTCTGCAGCAGCCATACCAGCGAGGTCTTCAGGAGAAGTCTCGATACGAACCATGACTACGCGTTCGCCGTTGGCGTGCCATACAGAAGCGTCGTCGGCGTTGAACACGATACGACCGCAAGCGGCGCCTGGAGAAGCAGCCAAACCTTTGGTGATGACGTGAGCGTTTTTCAATGAGTTCTTATCGAATACTGGGTGGAGCAGTTCGTCGAGTTTGTTAGGTTCTACGCGCAAAACAGCTTCTTCCTCAGAGATCATGCCTTGACGGAGCATGTCCATGGCGATTTTCACCATAGCACGGCCGGTACGTTTGCCGTTACGTGTCTGGAGGAACCAGAGTTTGCCTTCTTGAACGGTGAACTCCATGTCTTGCATATCACGGTAGTGATTCTCAAGTTTGGTTTGGAGCATGTCAAGTTCTTTGTAGATTTCAGGCATAGCCTCTTCCATTGAAGGGTATTTAGAAGCGCGAACTTCTTCAGAGATGCCTTGGAGGATAGCCCAGCGTTGTGAGCCGATTTTGGTGATTTGTTGTGGTGTACGGATACCGGCAACTACGTCCTCACCTTGAGCGTTGATGAGGTATTCACCCATGAAGAGGTCTTCACCGGTAGCAGCGTCGCGGCTGAAGCATACGCCAGTGGCTGATGTGTCGCCCATGTTGCCGAATACCATGGCTTGAACGTTAACAGCGGTGCCCCATTCAGCTGGGATGCCTTCCATCTTACGATAGAGGATAGCGCGTTCGTTCATCCAGCTGTCGAACACAGCGCAGATAGCGCCCCAGAGTTGTTCGTAAGCATCTTCTGGGAAGTCTTTGCCGGTTTGTTTCTTAACAGCAGCTTTGAAGCGGGTAACGAGTGTTTGGAGGTCTTCAACGGTGAGTTCGGTGTCGAGTTTCACGCCTTTAGCAGCCTTCACCTCTTCGATGATAGCCTCAAATGGGTCGATATCAGTTTTGTTGACAGGTTTCATGCCGAGCACAACGTCGCCGTACATTTGAACGAAGCGGCGGTATGAGTCCCATACGAAGCGGGCATTACCGGTCTTTTTAATCAAGCCTTCTACTACGACGTTGTTCAAACCGAGGTTGAGGATAGTGTCCATCATACCTGGCATAGAAGCGCGAGCACCTGAGCGAACAGAAACGAGGAGTGGGTTCTCCACGTCGCCGAATTTTGAGTTCATCAAGTTCTCGATGTGGCGGAGAGCGTTCTCCACATCTTCTTTCAAGAGGGCTACCACTTGGTCTTTGCCAACTTGGAAGTATTCGTTACAAACGTCGGTTGTGATAGTGAATCCAGGAGGAACTGGTACACCAATCAAGTTCATCTCTGCGAGGTTAGCGCCTTTACCACCAAGCAGATTCCTCATGTCAGCTTTGCCTTCAGCATGTCCGTTGCCGAAGGTATAAACACGTTTTTTGCTGTCCATTGTTTATCTATATTTTATTACAACTAAAGTCGATTTTGTTTGAGTGTGCAAAGTTACGATTTTTCTCTTAAAAACGTACCAACGTCATAGTGTTTTTCGCACTTTAGGCCAAAAAACTTCCACACCAACCTCTCTTGAAATATCATTTCACTCAAAGAGAGTAGCCGACAAGACCTTTTCACGCACAACGACACCGTTCTGTTACTATATTATATTTTGAGGTTCTGTTGCTATTTATAGAATATGTTGTATCTTTGTGAGTGGAAATTCCGACTATGAGACTTCTGGTTTTCAATCCCGATCACGACTTGGCGCTGGCCGCTGCTACGCCCCATTATACGGCACCTCCGAATGCGGTGGTGTTTGCCAACGATTTCGCCACTTTGCCTGCTTGGCTTCACGACGAGGGGGAGGTGGTGAGTGCGTTGCCTATGGTAGACGCCTACCAGCGCTTGGGCGGAGTCTGTTCCGTTGTGCCATGTCTTCAGCGCTACGATTCGGTTGAGCCTTGGGGTTGGAATGCCGCCATCCGTCAACGGTTGCTCCATCGTGGCTTAGACGCTGCTCTACTCCCTTCCGACGAGTTGCTTGACCATTGGCGACTGCTTTCACACCGACGCACGGCGATGCAGCTTGCCGAGTTTCTCCAAGAGCCCATCAAGGCAGAGGAACTGACTACGATGGAGGCTGTGGAGCGTTTCGTTATGCGTTACCCCGAGACGGTGCTCAAAGCGCCTTGGAGCGGTAGCGGAAGGGGACTGATGGGGGGCGCGGGAACGGTGACTCCGCAGATAAAGTCACGATGTCAGAAGCTGCTTGCCACACAGGGATGCGTGATGGGAGAACGGCGTCTCAGGGTGGTTCAGGACTTTGCGATGGAGTTCTGGCGTAACGATGAGGGCAAAGCCTCTTTCCGCGGCTATTCGGTGTTCAACACGCGCAACGGTGTCTACACACAGAGTCTCTTAGGAACTACGAAGACGTTGGAAGAGCAGCTCACCCGCTACGTTCCAAAGCATCGTTTGGAAGCTCTACAGCAGGCTTGCTGCATTTTTATCAGCGAGCGCTTGACCGACTACGTGGGCAACGTGGGTATCGATATGTTTGTCTATGCCAACGAGGCTGGCTGCTTTGAGGTCAATCCTGCCGTTGAGGTCAATCTCCGCAATACGATGGGCAACGTTGCCTTGGAACTTTCCACCCGTTGGCTGTCTCCCGATGCCATCGGCACGTTTACCATCGATTTCTCCCCTACCCCCGGCGCTCTCCTTGCCGACCACCTCCAACGCGCAACAGAAAAGCCTCTGACGCTCCACGAGGGGAAAATCGTCAAAGGCTATCTCTCGTTGTGCCCCGTAACGGAACAGACGCATTTCAGGGCACGTCTGGAAGTCGGGTTCTAAACCATCTCCTCGTCTATCACAAGGTTGTCGATGATGAATCGCTGACGGCGGTCGGTGTTCTTACCCATATAGAACGCCAGCATGTCGTTGGTTGAGCCGTCTTCTTTGCGGAGGTGCATTTGGTCGAGACGCATGTCTTTGCCAATGAATACGGCAAACTCGTCGGCTGAGATTTCGCCCAAGCCTTTGAATCGTGTGATCTCCGGCTTTGGTCCGAGTGCTTCTACGGCTTCGAGACGTTCTTCCTCGCTGTAGCAGTAACGGGTTTCTTTTTTGTTGCGCACACGGAAGAGCGGTGTCTGGAGCACGTAGACGTGTCCTTTCTTCACGAGGTCGGGATAGTATTTGAGGAAGAAGGTCATCAGCAGCAGGCGGATGTGCATGCCGTCGACATCGGCATCGGTAGCGATAATCACCTTATTATAACGCAATCCATCCAATCCTTCATCGATATTGAGTGCGGCGTTGAGCAACGCAAACTCTTGGTTTTTGCGAGCCTCCTGAGCGGTGGCCGAGAAGGTGTTGAGCGGTTTGCCGCGCAGCGAGAAGACTGCCTGGGTCTCCACGTTGCGAATCTTGGTGATGGAGCCACTCGCTGAGTTACCCTCGGTGATGAAGATGCAGCTCTCGTCGCGGCGGTCTTCTTTGCCCACTTTGGTGTCGTTGAGGTGGATATGGCAGTCGCGCAGTTTGTTGTTGCGCAGACTTATCTTCTTTTTGGCGTCGCGATCTTTCTTGGTGATGATGTTGATTTCCTTGCGTTCTTTCTCCGAGAGTTGGATTTTCTGAAGCAGGATGTTCGACATCTCGGAGTTCTTATGGAGGTAGTCGTCAACATTGGCTTTGACGAAATCGCCCACAAATTTGTTGACGGAGATGGCGTCTTTGTCCAGCGGGTTGATGGTGCGCGAACCGAGTTTCACTTTGGTCTGCGCCTCAAACTCCGGCTCTTGGATGTTGATGTTGATGGCGGCCACGAGACCGTTGCGGATATCGTTGGGGTCTTGGTTTTTGTTGTAGAACTCTTTGATGGTTCGTGCAATCCACTCTTTGAAGGCTGCCTGATGGGTGCCGCCCTGTGGCGTATATTGTCCGTTGACAAACGAGTAGTAGTCGTCGCGACTTTGGTGGGTATGGGTAAAGGCTATCTCGATGTCGGCGTTCTGGAGGTGTACGAGCGGATAGAGCATGTCGTCGTCGGCAAGGTTGGCGTTGAGGAGGTCGACGAGACCGTTGCGCGAGTAGAATTTCTTTCCTTTGTAGGTGAGCGAGAGTCCTACGTTGAGGTATGAGTAGTTGGCGAGCATCTGCTCGACGTATTCGTCGCGGGAGGTGATGTTCTCGAAGATTGTTACGTCGGGACGGAA
>CALEJM010000318.1 GCA_937898265.1 uncultured Porphyromonadaceae bacterium | reverse complement strand
TTATGTTCCAACAAGATAACGTACTTTGGGTGGGCGGCGCTCGCAACTATCGGATTGAAGTATTCAATGTTCATGGTCAGCAGCTTTTGACACAAAACATATCGTCGGACGAAGAAACAGTCTCATTACCATCGTTGTTAATCAGACCTTCAACGGTAATCGTCAGACTTACAAATAATCAGAACACAATAATCCGCAAGATTGTATTACGATAAATTGCTTATGATAAACCCAATAGACATTATCGACAAATATTATACGCCAGGCTCTCAGTTGTATAAAGTGCTTGTGCATCATAGCACCTGCGTTCGCGACCGAGCTTTGCAGCATGCTCAAAAGCATCCGGAGTTGAATCTTGATTTGGAGTTTATCTCCGAAGCTGCCATGTTGCACGATATTGGCGTAATCTATTGTCATGCTCCCGGAGTATTCTGCGAAGGCACGCATCCTTATATCCAGCATGGCATTCTTGGTGGTGAACTGCTTCGCAAAGAGGGACTTCCTCGTCATGCCTTGGTTTGCGAAAGACATACAGGCACTGGCTTGACTTTAGACGATATCGTTAGACGCGAACTCCCATTGCCTCATCAGGACTTTCAGCCTGTCAGTTTGGAGGAGCAGATTATCTGCTTTGCCGACAAGTTCTATTCCAAGGCGCGTATCCATGATGAAGATAGCGTTGAGAAAGTGCGAGCCAAACTGATTCGTCATGGTGGCTCCGTTGAGAAATTTAACGAGTGGTTGAAAATCTTCGGATGAACCTGATTCTAAAGATATTCCTTTGGCTTCCATCCAAACTCTATCAGATAGTTGTTTGGGTGCGAAACCTCTTGTTTGATAAACACCTTATCAAATCCACCTCTTTTGCCACGCCGATTATCTTCTCCGTTGGTAATATCGCTGTGGGTGGAACGGGCAAAACCCCTCATGTGGAATATCTTATACGATTACTTGCCGAACGTTATCGTCTCGCTGTTCTCAGTCGTGGCTATAAGCGTAAGACCAAAGGTTATCTCTTGGCCAACGACTTGAAGACTGTGACAGCCAAAGAGATAGGCGATGAGCCTTATCAAATCTATTCCAAACATCGTGATCTCCTTGTGGCTGTTGATGCAGATAGGGTAGAGGGTGTTGAGCGACTGAAAGAGAGAACTGATGCGCCAGATGTTATCCTTTTGGATGATGCCTTCCAGCATCGTTACCTTCGTCCCCATTGTTCCATCGTGCTCTGCGACTATTCCCGTCCCCCTCTCGATGATCATCTCTTGCCTATGGGTCGTTTGCGTGAGCCCCTCTCGGCTCTTCAGCGTGTTGATGCTGTGGTTGTTACCAAATGCCCAAAGAAACTTACAGCAGAGGAACTCAAACTTTGGCATCAGAAACTTCGCCTTCTTCCCACACAACCTATTTTCTCTTCCGTCATTTCCTATGACCATCTGGTGGGTGCGAACGGAATCCTCACCTTGGACCAACTGAAAACAAAGCATCAAGCCGTGGTTTTGGTAACAGGCATTGCCAACCCCGAGCCATTGTGTGATTATCTCACATCCCATGGGGTAGAGGTGAATCATCTTGCTTTCTCTGACCACCACAACTTCTCCGCAGAGGAGATTCAAACCATTGAGCAGACTTGTGGAAGCAGTTCGTTCTTGCTGACTACCGAAAAAGACTTTGTTCGTCTGAAAACTATGCTCTCTTCCCAACTCCTTGACCGCACCTTCGTGCTCCCGATTCATGTTGAGCTCTCCGAAGGCTTTGACCGTTTCATCCTCTCCCAACTCTAAGTTAGGATATTACAAAAAAGAAGCCTAAGCATTTGGAAAATAACTTAGACTTCTCGCGAGTAATATTGTTTGTATGGAAAAAATTATTCCTTGATTTGCTCCGATAGGATAGCGATATCGTTTCTGACGGTCTTGTCGGTGCACATTAGATTCTCAACTTGCTTGTAGCCGTAGTTGATAGTCGAGTGGTCTTTGTTGCCTAAGTAAGCGCCGATAGTGTTCAGCGACGACTTCGTGTGGTTGCGAGAGAGGTAGATAACCACCTGACGAGCTTGAACAATCTCGCGGCGACGAGTTTTGGAAATCAGCAACTCTTTAGGAATAGAGTAGTATTTGCCAACGATATTGCAGATTTCGTCGATAGTAATCACCTTGGTTGGCTTCACCACATTCTCCTTGTTGATTGCTTTCTGTGCCATCTCAACGGTCAGCGGTTCGTTCATAATCGTTGAAGTAGCGTAGATGGAGATGAAGGTGCCTTGAAGGTTGCGGACATTGTCGTCAACATTCTCGGCGATATAGTCAATCACATCCTCTGGAACCTGCATGCCTTCGGTGTGAACCTGGTGCATCAGGATGGCCTTTCTCAAAGAGGTGTCGGGACGGAGAATCTCTGCGCGCAAACCCCATTGGAAACGGGAGAGCAGACGTTCGTCCATGCCTTCCAGTTTGTCTGGAGCTGTATCGCAGGTGATGATGAGCAGTTTGTTCATCTTGATAAGGTGGTCAAAGATGTTGAAGAACACGAGTTGTGTCTTTTCGCTGTCTTTGATTACCTGGATATCGTCGATGATGAGCATGTCAAGACTCTGGTAGAAGTTGACGAATTCGTCGACCTTCTTGTTGGCAGCTGCGTGACTGAATTGGGTTCTGAACTCGTTGGCTGAGATGTAGAGCACCCTTTTCTGGGGATAGTTCTTCTTGGTAGCATTGCCGATGGCTTGAGCCAGGTGGGTCTTGCCGACGGTTGGGCTGCCGTAGATGAACATTGGGTTGAATGCCGTTGCTGTAGCTTGACTTGCAACGGTGATGCCTGCCTGACGTGCGAGTTTGTTGGATTTTCCTTCAACGAAGTTGTTGAAGTTGTATTTTGGATTGAGTCTTGATTCGAAGTTTTGAGGAACAACGTGATCGAAAGGAGAGATGGCCTCGGTCTGTGTTGCCGGACCTTTTTCTGTCTTCTTGACGAAACTGTTGTTTTTTGCCTCAAGGTCGGTAGTGCCGCCAGCGGTGGTGCTGTCCACAACTGTTACGCGGAAATAGATGGAACTGTTTGGGTTGTTGGTCACACGTTTCAGAGTGTCTTGCATCAGATTGATGTAGTTCTCGTTGACGTGTTCATACCAGAACATGCTTGGGAGCAATAGCCACAACGTATCGTTCTCGTACGCGAGCGGAGCAATCGTTTTTTGATTGAACAGCGTCTCGTACGGAACCGGGTCGATATTGTCTTTGATGATTGCAAGACAATTTTGCCAGATTTGTTCTACGTTGTTGTTATTTTCCATTGTATTTTGTCGATGTCGAGAGTGGTAAAAACTCTATGCCTCGTCAAGGATTTCGAGGCGTTTGGTTTTTCATTGGAATCTCGATTTTTTCGTGTTTGCAAAATTCCAATTTTTTTTTGAAAAAATCAAGCGTCCGAATTTTTTGTGTCACTTTTTTGGGGTGGTAGAAGTTTGTTTTTCAGCATCTTTTTTGTTAAGTGCTTGATTTGCAAAATCTACACTGTATTTGAGTATTTAAATCGTTGTATATAAGTTCTTAGCCGACTTTTGTCAACGACTGTAGGCAATTAAAAATGTCGTTTTGTAAATGTTTTATTTTGGGGCGTTTACTCCCCGTCAGAAAACTAATTTTGGGAAAATTTTAATTGACCGTAAATTTATATTTCGTCAAATTAACGTCCGTTATTTTTGTTTCTTTTCCTTGCCGCCGAACACTGAGAAATGAACGTAGCGTTTTGGGTTTGCCTTGAGGTCGACAACGAGTTTGTCGGCGTCTTCAACAGTGTTTGTAATCTTGTTGTAGAGGGCGCGGTCGTTGAGCAGGGCGCCAACGGTGCCGTCGGTGCTGTTGAGTGATTCTACGAATTTGTCGACGTTGGCAATGGTAGAATCGGCCTTGGCGATGATGGCGGCGAAGTCGGTGTCTTTGAGATTGTCGGTGATATTCTTGACGTCAGAAGTGATTGTGTTGACGTTTGCCAACATTTGAGGCACTTCGTGGTTCATCATCGATTTGAGTTTGACAGACGAAGACTTCAGGTTGGTTGTCGTAGAGTCGAGAGATGCGAGCATGTTGTCGATTCTTTCGCTGTGAACGAGGTCGTTGATAGCTCCCATTGTAGAGTCAAGCTTAGCCAGAGTGCCTTCGAGTTGTGGAACCATGTCGCCGAGGGCATCCATCAGTCCTGAGCCGATTTCGCTCTCGAGAGAAGCGCCGTTGGCCAAGAAATTGCCTTGGCTTTCTGGCATCACCAATTCGATGACCTTGCCGCCGAGCAAGCCGTCGTCGCGCATCAGCATCTTGGTGCCTTCGGGAAGTTTGACGTCTTTGTTGATTGAGATCTCAACGGTAAAGGGTGTTTGTTTGGAGAAGTCGTAGTCGATGGCTTTCACCTGACCCACTTTGTAGCCCTTTACGTAAACGCCGTTGGACACCACCAGGCCATCTACTTTTTCGTAGGTGGTGTAGAAGTGGTTGGCTGGTGTGAAGATGTTGACTCCCTTGAGGAAGTTGACACCGATAATGAGGATGACTAATGCCGCAATGAAGGCAATGCCGATTTTAAATTCTTGACTTATTTTCATTGTATATCTGATTTTCAAAATTTATTCAACGAGTGCTCTTGCTTCCTGAACGCTCACCTTTTGACCTTTGTGGAAAGCGATGATGAACGCCTCTGGGAATTTGCTGAGAATCTCTTTTCTTATCTGTGTGATCTCTTTGTAGGAAGAGGTTGCACCATAGGTATATTTGTAGAACTTACCTTCTTGATAGTATTCGCAGCCTTTCAAGCCTTTGAACTGTGAGTCGCCGTCTTTGATTGGGGCTGTGCTTGCCATGATTTGCACTTTGAACACCACGTCGCCCGTAGTTGCCTTTGCGGTTTCTTTGGGCGCTTCTGCCTTGACTTCTGTTTTAGTCTCTGTTTTGGCCTTGTTGTTGGCTTTAGAAGGCGTTTTGCTTACCGTCTCTTCAACAATCGGGGCTTGAGGCTTCTCTGGTGTTTGCTCCACCTTAGCCTCTGCTGTTGAAGCCGTCGACTTGCCAGAGGTGCTGTCGTAGAACTTCTTGTACTCCGAAAAACCCTTGAACAGCGCGGAAGCCAGGGCGTTCTGACCCGCGTCGGAGAGCATGTATTTCGCTTCGCCGGCATTGGTGATGAAACCTAATTCCACCAATACGCTTGGCATTTTCGTTTGGTGCAACACCCAGAAACCGGCTTGACGAACGCCGCGGTCGTGACGTTTGAGGTTAAGCAGCTCTTTGTGAAGACTCTGTGCAATCTTCAGGTTGTTGCGACTGTAGATGTCTTGCATCATCTCGAACATGATTTGTGAGTCGATAGACTTAGGGTCGAAGCCTTGGTATTTCTCCTTGTAGTTGTCCTCCATGAGGATTACGGAGTTTTCGCGTTGAACTACGGCGAGGTTGGCTGTTGTCTTGTCGACGCCTCGCACCCAGCATTCGCAGCCGTAGGCCGATGAACTCTCTGCGGCGTTCGTGTGTATGGAGATGAAGAGGTCGGCGTTTGCCTTGTTGGCCATCTCGGGGCGTTCTTTGAGGGTCACATACTTGTCGGTAGAGCGGGTGTAGAGCACCGTCACGTCCTTGTATTTCTCGTTGATCAGCGCGCCAAGTTTTTTGGCCACCTTGAGGTTGATGTCCTTCTCTTGACCGCCAAAACCAACGGCTCCTGGGTCTTTGCCACCGTGTCCGGGGTCGATGACCACAACGAAGTTTTTGGCACTTATCAGTATCGTGTACAACAAAGCCAGACAGACTAAGGCGATGCGTCTCATAGATTGCGATGATTTTGAGGATTGATATTTATTTCAACTCGCAAAGATACAACTATTTCTTCGTAAAACGTTATACGTTGGCCAAAAAACAAACAGGACTTGCAAACATTCTCTGTTACAAGCCCTGTGAGGTATATTATATAATGTATTGCGAACTAAAACTCGCTGGTGAAGTGGAAGCGGATATGCTCGAAATCCTGCTGGGCCATCTGGAGCACATAGCCCGACTCGGCAAGGAACACGTCGCGTCCGTCTTTGTCTTTTGCCAGATACTGGAACTTGCGTTTCTTGAAGTTCTCCAATTCCTTCTCGTCGTCGCTTTCAATCCAGCAAGCCTTGAACAGCGGGATAGGCTCCCAGCGGCATTGGGCGCCGTATTCGTGCAGCAGACGGTATTCGATGACCTCAAACTGCAGTTGACCCACGGTGCCGATGATTTTGCGACCGTTGTTTTGGTGGATGAAGAGCTGAGCCACACCTTCGCCCATCAGTTGGTCCACGCCTTTCTGCAGTTGTTTTGCCTTCATTGGGTCGGCATTCTCGATATATTTGAACATCTCAGGTGAGAAGCTTGGCAAGCCTTTGAAGTGGAGCAGTTCGCCTTCGGTCAGCGTGTCGCCGATTTTGAAGTTGCCGGTATCTGGAAGACCGATGATGTCGCCTGCAAAAGCCTCGTCGACAGTCTCTTTTTTCTGAGCCATGAAGGCGGTAGGACTGCTGAATCGGAGGTCTTTGCCGAGTCGGATATGGCGGTAGTTTTTGTTGCGTTCGAAACGTCCGGAGCAGATTTTGATGAAGGCGATACAGCTGCGGTGGTTGGGGTCCATGTTGGCGTGAATCTTGAACACGAAGCCGGTGAAAGGCTCCTCGGTAGGTTCCACCTTACGTTCTTCAGTCTCTACGGGCAGAGGTGATGGGGCGATCTCTACGAAGCAGTTGAGCAGCTCTTGGACGCCGAAGTTGTTCAGTGCGCTACCGAAGAACACCGGTGCCACCTTGGCAGCCAGATAGCTCTCGCGGTTGAACTCGTCGTAGACGCCGTTGACCATGTCGAGGTCTTCGCGCAGTTTCGTAGCGTCTTCCGTGCCAACGTATTTCTCGAGACTGGGGTCGTTTACGTCGTTGATTTCCACGGTCTCGGTGATGCGTTGTTT
>CALEJM010000317.1 GCA_937898265.1 uncultured Porphyromonadaceae bacterium | reverse complement strand
CGGTTGAGTGGAACTCTTTTGCCTTGGTGTGTGCCTCAAGTTCAGCGATGTTGTTGACGTTGACACCGCAGCCTGGCATGATGATGATGCGGTCGCCGGCTTTCTCAACCAACTGACGGAGCATCTCTTTGCCTTCGTTGACGCAGTGTTTCTGACCTGATGTCAAAAGGCGGTCGCAGCCTAAGTTGATGATTTGTTCCAAGGCTTCAAATGGGGCGTTGCAGCAGTCGAAAGCGCGATGGAAGGTGATTCTCAATCCCTTAGCTGCGGCAATCAGGCGTTTCATGGTGTCGTGGTCGATGTTGCCGTCTTTGGTTAATGCACCGATTACCACGCCGTTGACGCCTAACGACTTGCACATCTCTATATCAAGTAGCATGACGTTGATTTCTTCGGCTGTATAGCAGAAATCGCCGCCTCGCGGACGAATGAGTACGTTTATTTTCAGCTTTGGCAATTCTTCTCTAATCGTTTTGATACATCCGTACGACGGGGTGACGCCACCTGTGCAGAGTGCCGCGCATAATTCAATGCGTTTAGCACCAGCCAAGTAAGCCTCTCTTGCCTCGTGAAGAGATGTAACACAAACTTCAATCTCTCTCATGGTTTGTTAAAGTTGAAAATCGAACCACAAAGATACGATTATTTTTGGCATTATGGTGTCTGTTTGCCCGAAACATTACCAAGATTTCTTAAGCTCCATTTTCTTGAGTTGTGCTGGTTTGATACGGGTTGTCTCTGTCGCCGAAAATTTGCAGATGCGTTTCTGTGGATTTCTCGCTCTCTTTTATAAAGTGATGTGACTTTATGCTGAATGATTTGTTGAAAATTCAAAGTCGTATTTAAGTAGAACCAAACGGTTTTCCTGCTCTTGAGATTTTTCGGAGCTGTACTTTTTGTTTTTCGAATTTCTTGATTTTTTCTTGAACTACGGATTATGATTGCTGGGTTTCTTGAATTTTTTCGGAGCTCCAGATTATGCATTTCAGGTTTCGTGAAATTATTCTTGTCTTCAAACTTGTCCTTAATAACTTCTTGATTTTATTTGGAACAATTTTTTTCCTCGTCTTGCTGCAATCTGTATATAAGTCGTTTTTTTGTGTCAAATCTTAATTCGAAAGCAAATGTGGTAGAGCGGTGGTTTTCAGTTTTCTCCTTCGTTTATTCTCCTTTTTGAGAAAAAGTGTCTATCTTTGTGCTTTGAAATGTGATACGATGAGAGAGTTGACAAACTTCAAATACCGTTTAGGGGCTTTCGTGCTGGTTTTTCTTGCGATAGTGTGGCTGTCGTGGGGCACTGGCATTCTGCACGATAACGTGACGTTTGTTTCTCACATGAGTTCTTCGTTACAGGCCAATCCGTTCGCTTGG
>CALEJM010000316.1 GCA_937898265.1 uncultured Porphyromonadaceae bacterium | reverse complement strand
CGCTTGACTTCTCGACCGGAGGTTTCTCCTCTCAGTATGGCGATAAGATGTCGTCGGTGCTCGACGTCGCCTACAAAAAGCCCGACACAAAGTTTGAAGCCTCCGTCTCGGGCAGTCTCTTGGGCGCATCAGCCTACGTAGGCAGTGCCACCAAGCGATTCACCCAGATTCACGGTTTCCGCTATCGCACCACACAGTATCTGCTCGGTTCGCTCGACACGAAAGGCAGCTACGACACCTGGTTCCTTGACTATCAGACCTACATGACCCTTCAGCTCAGCAAACGCTGGAGTCTGGAGTTCTTGGGCAATATCTCGCAGAACACCTATCGCTTCATTCCGCGAACCACCGATGTCTCGTTCGGCACCACCTCCATGGCACGCAAACTCACCATCTACTACGACGGACAGGAGCGTGACCGCTTCCGCACGATGACCGGAGCACTCGGACTCCGCTATCAGCTCACCGACAACACCCACTTCATCTGGAGCTTCTCTGCCTTCAACACCAACGAACAAGAGAACTACGACATCTTGGGCGAGTACCTCCTCTCGGAGCTGAGCTACGACGAGAACGGCAACATGGCGCAAGGCGATGCGTTGGGAACGGGCACCTACCATCAACATGCCCGCAACCGACTCAACGCCACCGTGGCGAGCGTCGACCTCAAGGCAGTCATCAAGGTGGGTGGCACTCAGTTGCGAGCCGGTGCAAGCTATCAGCGTGAGATGATTACCGACCGCATTCAGGAGTGGGAACGTCGCGACTCTGCCGACTACAGTCTCCCTTACGACCCCAACGCCGTGCGACTCAACTACAACCTCGCATCGTCGGTTCAACTCACCACCTCGCGACTCCAAGGCTACGTAGAAGACACCTATATCCACAGAGGCAACAAAAACACCTGGACCTTCAACCTCGGCACCCGCATCAACTACTGGAGTTTCAACAACCAGCTCTTGGTGTCTCCCCGTTTCTCGGTGCAGGTCGAACCCCACTGGCAGCACGATATGAGCTTCCGCCTTGCGGGAGGCGTCTATAGTCAAGCCCCTTTCTATAAGGAGATTCGTAAGACCGAAAGCGACGAACAGGGCAACGCTACCGTGATGCTCAACCCTAAAATCCGTGCGCAGAAATCGCTCAACTTCCTGTTTGGCTACGACTACTACTTCCGCCTTTGGCGACGTCCGTTCAAGTTTACCGCCGAGGCCTACTATAAACACGCCTACGACGTAATATCATATAGTGTCGACAACCTCCAGGTGCGCTACTCGGGCGAGAACGATGCCAAGGCGAACACCATGGGCGTCGACTTCAAACTCTTTGGCGAGTTCGTTCCGGGCACCGACTCCTGGATTTCCTTCTCGCTCATGCGTTCCAAAGAAGACCTGCTCAACGACCACTACCAGGTTTACAGCAACACGGGCTCGCTGTTGGGCGAAGTCAATCCGGGTGCCATCTCCCGTCCTAACGAACAGAGATACAGCATCTCCATCTTCTTTCAGGACTATCTCCCGAACCACCCGGAGTATCGCATGTACCTGAAATTCATCTGGGCTGACGGACTCCCCTTCGGACCGCCTAACAGTCAGCGCTACGAGAGCGTCTTCCGCAGCGACCCTTACCGTCGCGTCGACATCGGCTTCTCACGCGGATTTATGCGTGGACGAGAGAAATTTATGAGCAGACAGAACGTGGTTCAATCGTGGTGGATCAACGTTGAACTCTTCAACCTGCTGAACATCAAAAACGAAAACAGCTACTATTGGTTCTCTGACATCTACGGCAACCAATACGCAGCACCTAACTATCTGACAGGTTTCACCCCAAACCTCAAGATAGTCGTAAATTTTTAAGAAAAAACATCGCGTCCGAACACAATAAAAACGTGTTTGATGCGTTATACTAATCTAAGAAGAACCAATTATAGGATATGAGACAGCTTAAAATTCAAAAGTCAATTACTGGTAGAGAAAGTGCTTCTCTGGAGAAGTACATGCAGGAGATTGGCCGTGAGGAACTTATCAACATGGACGACGAGGTAGAACTCGCTCAGAAAATTCGTCAAGGTGATAGGCGCGCGCTCGACAAATTGGTGAAAGCAAATCTTCGTTTCGTGATTTCTGTGGCAAAACAGTATCAAAACCAAGGTCTCGCCCTGGCAGACCTCATCAATGAAGGAAACATTGGCCTTATCAAGGCAGCCGAGAAATTCGACGAAACACGTGGTTTCAAATTCATCTCTTATGCTGTATGGTGGATTCGTCAGTCAATCATGCAGGCTCTTGCAGAACAATCACGTATTGTTCGTCTCCCAGCCAACCAGGTGGGTTCTCAAAACAAAATTAAACGTGCCATCCAGAAGTTTGAGCAGGAATACGAGCGCATGCCTTCAGTAGAGGAACTCTCTGAACAGCTCGAGATGCCGCTCGAAAAAGTGGATGACCTCTTGAGAAACAATGGACGTCACGTCTCACTCGATGCCCCTCTCACCGAAGGTGAAGAAGGCACACGTTTGGATGTGATTCCGGGCGAAGATATCCCTGTTACCGACGACGGCCTCATCAAAGAGTCGCTGTTCATCGAACTGGATAGCGCGCTGAAAAGCATCCTCAACGAGAGAGAGCGTGCCGTAATCACCAAGTCGTTCGGCCTCGGCTGCACCGAGATGACCCTCGACGAAGTGGCACAAGACCTCAACCTCACCCGTGAGCGCGTTAGACAAATCAAGGATAAAGCACTGAAACACCTACGCATCAGCGAACGCAACAAGGTGTTGAAGACATTCCTCGGATAACGTCAGACATAAGGAAAAGAATTGTAAGGACATGCTCTCGGGCGTGTCCTTTTTTCGTCTCCGAAAGTTAACCGCCAGGAATTTGTCAGTCTCCGAAAAATGGAGTATATTTGCAAGCTATAAAAATTGAGAGCAATCTCGCCAAACAACCCACTCATGGAAGAGCAATATATAGTATCCGCCCGTAAGTACCGCCCAGCGAATTTCCGCTCGGTAGTAGGACAACGCGCACTGACCGAGACGCTGAAGAACGCCATCGCCAACCACCATTTGGCCCACGCCTACCTTTTCTGCGGTCCGCGCGGTGTCGGCAAGACCACCTGTGCCCGTATCTTTGCCAAGGCAATCAACTGCGAACACCTCACCCCGGAAGGCGAGGCATGCGAACAGTGCGAATCATGCCGCGCCTTCAACGAGCAACGCTCTTTCAACATCCACGAACTCGACGCTGCCTCCAACAACGGCGTGGAAGACATCCGTTCGTTGGTCGATCAAGTGAGGATTCCACCTCAAGTCGGCAAATACAGCGTCTACATCGTCGACGAGGTTCACATGCCCTCCACTGCCGCCTTCAACGCCTTCCTGAAGACCTTGGAGGAACCACCTTCACACGCCATCTTCATCCTCGCCACCACCGAGAAACATAAGATATTGCCAACCATTCTCTCCCGTTGTCAAATCTACGACTTCAACCGCATCACCGTCAACGATATGGTCGACTACCTGCAGTACGTGGCCGGCAACGAAGGCGTGCACATCGAGAATGCAGCCCTCAACGTGATTGCCAAAAAAGCCGACGGCGCCATGCGTGATGCCCTCTCGATTTTCGACCAAGTGGTGAGTTTCTGTGGTAAAGAAGTCACTTATAAGATGGTCATTGAGGACCTCAACGTCCTTGACTCCGAGTATTATTTCCGCCTCATCGACCTCTTGCTCAACTGCGACGTCCTCCCCGCCATGCTCCTCTTGGACGAGGTGCTCCGCAAAGGCTTCGACGCCCAACATTTTGTGGCAGGATTGGCAAGTCACCTCCGCGACCTTATGATGTGCCACGATCCTCAGACCGCCAAACTTCTTGAGGTGAGCGACGACGTAGCCGTGCAGTATGCCGAACAATCCAAACGCTGCTCATTGCAGTTTATTTTCAAAGCATTGGAATTGGCAAACAAATGCTCGTTGGACTATCGTGTCAGTCAGAACAAGCGTCTGTTGGTAGAGTTGCTCTTGGTGCAGATTGCCCAAATCAACATGGTTCAGCCCGTTCAACCCGTAGCTGCTCCCATGGCACCCGTTCAGCGTCCGACAGCCCCCGCCCAGCAGACTCCTGCGGCAGCCCCTAAGGCCTCGGGCTTTGCTGCCATGCGTTCTGCAACGGCAAGTGCTGCTCCTGCTGCTGCAACAACCTCAGACACCTCCTATCGTCCGCCGCTCAAGGCCATGCCTGTGATGACGCCCAAATCTGCGGTCAAGACAGCTACTGCTCCTGCAGCTGCAGAAGAGCAGACTCCTCAAGCGCAGTCGCAACCCGATGGTCCGGCAGAGACTAAGGAATTCACGGAGTTTGACCTTCGTGTGGCTTGGAACGAGGTCTGCGAAGAAGATTTCATCAAGAACAGCAACTATCGCTATATGCTGATGCGCAACTTTACCCCAACCTTGGATAATGGCGACTGCCTGGTCACCCTTGTTGACCCCAAACAGCAAGCCATCATGCAAGAGGTAGAGGTGACGCTCCTCGAAAAACTTCAAAAGAAACTGAAGAACAACGTCATGAAGATTAGTTACGTAGTCAACGCCGAGTTCTTGAAAAATGAAGCCTTCACGCCAGAGCAAAAACTGAAGAATATGTGCGACAAGAGTGTTCCGCTGTCAAACCTCGTTCGTGAGCTTCACCTTGAGATATCATAACTCGGCATCGCTCCCGCCTCTCTGAAAACAACTAAATTCAAATAACTAACAAATAGATTATGAAAATAAAAAGAGTATTGACCACCCTCGCGGTGCTGCTTTGTTGCGCCATACTCTCAGCGCAAGACTTCAGTCAGTTCCGTCCTCTGGGCGATTCATTGTTTCAAACCAACAAGACATATCAAAAAGGCAATAAGTATCAGCGTGATGCCATGCTGTTTGTTGACATGCTGGCAGACACCCACCCTTATTACGTCAAAGCAGAGCGACGCAATGAACTGATGGCAGGACAGAAGCAGTTGCTCAAGGCGTGCGGCAAATGCAAGAGCGATTCCGCCTTCGTTGACCTTTTGATTGCCACCCTCGGCGACCTCCACGATAAACATACCGAAATCATAGACCTCCAACGTCTCGAAGCCAAGCGTAAGGCGGCTGATGAAAAAGCTTTGAATGAGATCGCTGAGCGGGTGGGGGAGAGTATTATGGATTTTGGTGGCGACCTCTTTCATTTCGTTATCCTACCAGAACACTCACTCTGCTATCTCCAGTTTAACCTCTGTGCCGATGCTCGTACACAAGGTGACGAAGCTTTGCCTCGTTGGGATGCTTACATTGATAGCATGTTCACAGAGATGAAAGCAAAAAACATTGCCAATCTGGTGGTGGATGCGCAGTATAACAACGGTGGCAGCAGTATGCTTTGTGACGAATTGCTCATCCGTCTTCTTCCCTTGAAAGATATGAAGATGTACACCACCTCACTCCGTTTCTCTAACCTCTTGGCAACCTTCAATCCTCGCATCGGCGTTGCTAAACAGGCGTGGGAAGCCGATGGTCACACCGACGAACTCTATCCGATGCCAATAGGTAACGTTCCTCCAACTTTCGTTCAACCAGATGTTTGGAGCGGAAAGGTAATCTTCGTTCAAAGTGAGCGCACCTACAGCAGTGCTGGTATCCTGATGACGATGGTTCGCGACAACCACATCGGCATGATTGTGGGCGAGAGTTCCTCGTTCTCCCCTTCACACTATGGCGAAATACTCCCTTACCGACTCCCAAACACCGGCGTGTTAGGTACCATCAGTTGCAAGTTCTTTGCCCGTCCTGATGCCGACCACGTCGACGACAAGACCCTTGAACCAGACGTTCGCATCGACCTCTCCAACAAGCAAACTGCTTGGGAGCAGATTCTCCGTCTGATTGAAAAATAACAAAGCGTCCTGTCTAACCTCTTGGCGGGTTGCTAACGCTTTGAAACATAGCTGTTCTGCCTTGCAATAATATCCTCCTTTGATGGGTTGTGGATATTATGTGTGGCAGAATAGTTGTTTATTACATTTAATATTGTATCTTTGCGCAGTTGTTCGGTGAGTATTGAAGGTGGGTTCAACCCATTGTCAATGCGCTGTTTAACCGAAAGGCATTCATCAAAATTTTACAATGGAATATACAAAAGGTACCATCGAGGTATACACCATAGTTGGTGAAATAGTCCGTTTTCTGCATCTTGTAACCGAAGAGGATGTTGAGAAAAAGGAGTTTGTCGACAAAATGGTCAAACTGCTCCCATTGCTTTATCTTAAAACCACGCTGGTAGAAGTGCCCGAAGAGGCCATCAGTGCGGTGCAACTTGAAGAGGTGGGCGGCTATATCACGGAAGGCGACTACGAAGACCTTCGCAACAACATCATCGAACTCCTTGGCAGCGACGACAACTTCTTGTCAGTCTCCAACCAAGAGACCGAGATGAGTGATACGCCGGTAATCAACACCGTGTCGGAGTGTCTCTGCGACCTGTTTCAAAGCATGTCGAACTTTGTGGGACTCTGTCAGAGCGGCGAGAGCGAAGCTATTGCCATGGGCATTGCCTATTTCGTATCCGACTTCCGCGAATACTGGGGCAGCATCCTGCTCTCCGCACTTGGTGCCTTGCACAATATCTATCTCAACAACCTAAACGCCTCTGCCGACGAAGAGGCCTAACCCTACCGTGGTAGAATACAACAATAACATAACAAAGGAAGATATCAACCTGTTGCCAGTGGTGGCAACGGACAACCAGATTATCGTGGTTGACAGTCCGGAACAGGTGGAAGCGGCCATCAGCGACCTTGAGAACGGCGACCTCATCGGTTTCGATACCGAGACCAAGCCTTCGTTCCGAAAGGGCGAACGCAACACTGTGTCGCTGCTCCAACTCTCCAATGCCAAGCGTTGCTATCTGTTCCGTCTGCAGAAGATAGGCAAGAACGAACGCATCAAAGCCTTTCTTGAAAATCCTAAAGTGCGCAAGGTGGGACTCTCCGTGCGTGACGACTTCCGCGCCCTCTCCCGTTGGATGGAGATGGCACCGATGAACTTCATCGAACTGCAGTTCTATGTCAAAGCTTTCGGCATCGAACAGATGGGTCTGCAGAAAATCTTCGCCATCATCTTCCAACGCAAAATCTCAAAGCGGCAGCAACTCTCCAACTGGGAAGCCAGCTACCTCAGCGAAGCTCAGCAACTTTATGCTGCCACCGACGCCTGGGCGTGTCGTGAGATTTATTACGAACTCCGAAAAATAATCTAAATGAAAAATCCAACCATCCCCGTGGTGCATCTTCGCCGCGGCAAAGACGACAACATACTCCGTTTCCATCCATGGATCTTCTCTGGTGCCATTGCGGCTATCGACGGCACACCAGAAGAGGGCGAATTGGTTAGAGTGGTGAATCACGAAGGCATCTTCCGTGCGCTCGGTCATTTCCAGTCTGGTTCCATCATGGTGCGCATCCTCTCCTTTGTTGACCAACCCATCGACCGCGCCTTCTATCGCAGTCGCATCGTGGCAGCCTACGAGATGCGCAAAGCCTTGCAGTTGGAGCGCGAGGACAACACCACCTACCGCTTGATTCACGGCGAGGGCGACGGACTCCCAGGATTGGTGGTCGACAAATATGGTGCCACTGCCATAGTGCAAGCCCACTCCATCGGTATGCACTTCATTCGTGAGATGTTGGCTGAAATCATCGTGGAAGCCATCCCGGAGATAGAAAACGTGTTCTATAAATCTACAGGCACACTGCCTAATCGCACTGGTCTGCAAGTGGAAGACGGTTACCTCATTGGCAACGACGACCTTGCCGTAGGCTTGGAGAACGGGCTACGTTTCAAAGTCGACTGGCTCAAGGGACAGAAGACCGGTTTCTTCATCGATCAACGCGACAACCGTATGCTCTTGGAACACTATGCCAAGGGACGTAAGGTGCTGAACATGTTCTGCTACACTGGCGGATTCTCCTGCTATGCCATGCGTGGCGGTGCTGAATTGGTGCATAGCGTTGACAGTTCAAGCAAAGCCATCAGTTTGGTCGACAAGAATATGGCGATGAACTTTCCTGAGGCAACCAATCACGCCTCGTTTGCCGAAGACGCCTTCCAATTCTTGGACAATATGAAGGAATCGTACGACCTCATCATCCTCGACCCACCAGCATTTGCCAAACACCGCAGTGCCATCCATAACGCATTGCAAGGCTATCGTCGATTGAATGCCAAGGCGTTTGAGAAGATTCCTCACGGAGGCATTCTGTTTACATTCTCTTGCTCCCAAGCTGTCTCGCGTGAGCAGTTCCGCTTGGCTGTATTTACTGCCGCTGCCCAAAGCAAGCGTAACGTAAGAATCCTTCATCAGCTGACCCAACCAATAGACCACCCTGTGAATATCTATCATCCAGAAGGAGAATATCTTAAAGGTTTGGTGCTTTACGTAGAATAAAATCATCGTAAGAAAACTGAAAAGCGAAGATTT
>CALEJM010000315.1 GCA_937898265.1 uncultured Porphyromonadaceae bacterium | reverse complement strand
CGTCGACAGTAATTGCGTTGACTTGCACATTATCCAAAAGGTAGTCGGCATTATCTGTGCCGTCTTCTCGACGAATGAGGATACTTGTCGCGGTATAATTGGAGGCAAAAATCTTTTGCGGATTGTCGAGCAGCAAAACTCCAGACGAGGTGGCCAACCAGATAGAGCCGTTAAGATCTTGTGTCATGTCGTATATAAACGCTGGAGCAATCTTCTTGCCCTTCTGATTGAAGAAAGACTCGTAGGAAATCGTCTTGTCGTCGCCAATATAGTCGGGCGTTCCGTTGTCGTCGAACACAAAAACACCCGTGCCACCGCGAGGCTTAAGCACGAACTTGATGTTTGGGAAGTTCTTCAAGATAACAATCTGTTGCAGCGTTGGACTGTTGCGAAGCTGCGGGAACGGCAGATTATGCACCTTGCCGTAAGGGTCAAGATACTTCACGGGGTTAGGCGTCTCAGAGTTCAAGAACCAGAGGTTGCCGTCTTTATCGTAGGTCAAGCCGTCAATACGATGATAGATATAATAGGTCTCGTTTGGTTTTTGCTCTGGGTAGATGGTCTCCACGCCGCTATTGTCGGCATTCCAAAGTTTATAGAACTGATTATCACGAAATTCGTAGATACCCATTCCGTACGAAGCTACAAAGAAATGGGTATCGTCGTGAAGATCGATGGCGATATCGACAAGGTCTTCACACTTTCTGCCAGCTGCCGAGGTCAGCATATCGTAGGTGAAGTTGGTCCATACGTTATCCTCAAAGACCATCACCTGACCAGGGCGGAAATACTGCTGGGCAAAGCGACCACCTGGCACCGCTATCAACTTCTCGCCCAACGACTTCATACGCCAAGTTTGATTTGTCACCGGTCCGTCTGGGCGCATAAAATAATAGGTTCCGTGGTCAAGCGCGACGCGTCCAACGCCCTCACCCTCAGCAGCAAGCCAGAAGCATTGACGACTGCTATCATAGACAGCAGCGCGAGGAGCATTGAAAGCAAACTCATCCGCGTGTCCATTGCTGATGTGGCGCACTTTACCTGGTTGCATGAGAATCACCATGCCGTCGTTGGCACAGATATTTGTGATATTGGTATAGACACTGTCTTGCCACGACGAACCGTCGTAAACAGAGACTGAGTTATCGTCACGGAGCAGATAGCGGTGACTGCCATCGCACACCATCTTCTTGAAATCCTTGCCGTTAAGTCCTTCCAAAGCTTGCCAGTTGGCGTAGTTGGCAGGATTGGCTTGTTCGGGATTGATGTAATAGACGGCCTCTGGAGTAGTTGCGTAGAGATGGGAACCGTCGGTAGCCAACGAAAGCACGGAGACGTAGCTGGCGTCAGGTCCAATGAAATAGGTGCCACTGATTTCCACTCTCTTCAGGTCGATAGCCACGATGCCGAAGCCGCAAGCCAAATAGGCGGTGTTACCCACAACGAGGATGTCGTGGATGGTCTTGTCGGCAGTCATACTTTTGCGCTGTATATCAGGGATATTCTCCACATAGCCATCCTCATAGTAGAGGTCGACGTTAGAGTTTTCGTAAGCAATAATCAGCACGCCTAATTTATCGTGGAACGCCACTTTTTGGACGGAATTATCACTCAACTCCGACACCTTGGAGAATGTCTTGATGGCAAAGTCGCGCTTGAGCACCGAGTAGAGGGCACCGTCGCTCACCGCATAGACATACTCATCGCTCTGCGTCAACTCCGAGGTTGCAGAGTAGGAAAAATGGGTACGCCAACTATGCATAGCCAAACGTTGAGCCCCGACGTTGAGACAAGTCAACAGCAAGACACTCAGCAGAGTAAGATATAATCTTTTTAAACGCATCTATCGGATTAGTGTTGTTTCAAGAACTCAATCAGTTTAGCAACAGCACGACCACGGTGTGAGATACGATTTTTCTCCTCCAAGGTCAGCTCGGCAAAACTCTTCTCATAACCCTCAGGACGGAAGATGGGGTCATAGCCAAAACCTTCGGAGCCATGACGTTCGGTAAGGATCTCGCCATCAACAATGCCCTCAAAATAATGAGTCTCATTGTTCATAATCAGCGCAATCACAGTACGAAAGCGTGCCTTACGATTGGTCTTTCCTTCCATCTCGCGAAGCATTTTCTCCACGTTGTCATCGAAGGAACAGTGCTCTCCGGCATAGCGGGCAGAATAGACGCCTGGCGCACCGTTGAGCGCCTCAACCTCCAAGCCTGTATCGTCGGCAAAGCAGTCGTAGCCGAAGTGCTCTTTGACGAAACTGGCTTTCTGCCAAGCATTTTCCTGCAGTTCAGTGCCTGTCTCTGGAATCTCGTCGGTACAACCGATGTCGGTCAGTCCTTTTACCTCAAAGAGTCCTTGGAGCATGCCTTGAATTTCCTGTAGTTTATGTTTGTTATGTGTTGCAATAATCAGCGTTTCCATAGTTTTGACATTGATATTTTCAGCCACAAAGATACACAATTCTTTCCAAAAAAAGTAATTGTATTTGAGAGTAAGGAAAGACAAAACGCCAGATCCTCCTAACACGAAAAAAATGACGAAAACTGATTCACTTCACTAACTCATATTAGAAAAATAGTGCAATCCAAACGAAAACTCAGAATCCCAAACCAGCTATCTATCAAACCATTCCCCCCCCGCTGAAAATCTGATATTTTTGGAGGTTTCAAAAAAATTCAGTAACTTTGCGACATCAATACAACAACAGCTAATCGTATGAAAAAAATCTTACTACTGATTGCATTGTTTACAATGATAATCTGTTCGACTTCTGCTCAAACTATTTATGTTGATATCTACGATACGATTTGCAGTGGATATGAATATAAAAACTGGAACGGAAGACAACTAAGTAATGCTGGCACCTACTCCGACACCACAACAACTGCCGATGGCATTGACTCTATCACAACGCTCTATCTTGAGGCATGCTATTGTCATATGAAAGCTGTCGACGGAATTATTTGTGAAGAAGATGCCATGGAACTTTGGCCAGACTATGTTCCTGGTTCAGACTCGTATTACTACATAGAAAAAAAGCCTTTTGACGACTGCTACGAACTCAGCGAAATCTCCTATTGGGTAATCGTACCTAAACACACCTACGACACCATCTACATCGGCGAAGACATATTGTTTCCTTTCGTATGGCACGACATAGAAATAACCTCCTATGGCAGTTACTACTATGAAAAAATTAACAAATATGGTGTCCACAATTGCAATGATACAGAACAATTGATGGTTTTGCCTATCGGAACAGGATTAGAGTACACCGAAAGTCAACTGCTTAGTATCACCCCTAATCCCGTAAGGCGTCTGTCATCTGTCAGCGTCAACGGTCCGTTTGTCAAGTCAGACAACCAAGACATTACGATTGAGGTGGTCAGTGCAACAGGCAAGGTTATAAGTCATAACAACATAGAATCTTTGCCATGTACGATTCAAGCACCTGCAGAAGCTGGACTTTACATCGTTCGAATCGCCTCTTCCAAAGGTAAGATTTTAAGAGGTAAGTTATTGGTTGAATAGACTAATATATATAGTATACGAAAAAAGGAGGCTCTTGCGAGTCTCCTTTTCTGCTATCTTTATGATTTGACTTATTTCGCTTTGCCGCTGTATTGGAAGTTGACTGGAACATAACCTGGGAAAGTGATGTGTCCCTTCTTGCCCACACGGAACGAAGGTTTGATTTGTACTTTCACGTTCACTGGTTCTGCGTTGATACCAACGAAGTTTTTGATAACTTTAGTCACGGCAGCACGACTCTCGCCGGAAAGGAGTTGCTTCAAATCGATGCGGATAGGCAAAGCAAGTTCAGCAGAACTCTTACCAGCCACAGTGAATGGAGCGGTGGTCATACCTTCGGTCATCTCTACGCCGTCAAGACTGATTTTATATGCCATCTTCTCCAAAGAAGCGGTCTCGGCATTAGGGTTTTTCACGTTAAGATGCACGGTGAATCCCAATGGAATGGTTTTGTTGTTACCAGTGAAGGCCGACAACATCTGCTGCATACCTGCCAACGTAAAACCATTGCTAAGGTCTACATTCATGAAATTGACCTGTCCAATCTTATTGTATGAGAAATCACATTTTGAGAGATTGATAGTCTCTTTGATACCAGCACAACTGGTCATAAGCACAACGACAAGGAGTGCCACTGCTTTAATAAATTTCTTCATGATGCTTGTTGTTTTTGTTGCTGCAAAGATACAACATTTATCAATAATAGCATCACAGAGAGTTGTATGGGTTTCACTAAAGAGTTTCAAAAAAAGTTAGTATCTTTGCGTTAGAAAAAAATCTATGGAGAACTATCGACTGACAGATTGGCTGCCAACGTCTCGCAAAGAGTTGGAGATACGCCATTGGGACGAGGTGGACGTTGTCCTCTTCTCGGGCGATGCCTATGTCGACCACCCCTCATTCGGTGGGGCGGTCATCGGTCGTGTGCTTGAAGCAGAAGGACTAAGAGTTGCCATTGTGCCCCAGCCAGACTGGCATGGCGACCAACGCGACTTCACCCGTATGGGTAAGCCACGTCTGTTCTTTGCTATCACCGCCGGCTGCATGGACTCCATGGTGAACCACTACACCGCCAACAAACGATTGCGTAGCGACGACGCCTACTCGCCCGACGGACAGCATGGTCTGCGTCCCGACCGCGCCACGATTGTCTATGCCAATATCCTCAAGACACGTTTCCCCGACGTTCCCGTCGTTATCGGTGGCATCGAAGCAAGCATGCGACGCTTCTCTCATTACGATTACTGGAGCGATTCCGTCCACCCACCGATTCTTGTTGACTCGAAAGCCGACCTCTTAGTTTACGGCATGGGCGAAGAGACGATGTGCCAAATTGCTCGCACCCTCAAAGAGACTCATAGCATAGAGGCTTGCCATAAACTGCCGCAGGTATCTTATCTCTCCAAAGAAAAACCTGAGGGCGACAACGTGCTGATGTTGCCAAGTCACGAACAGTGCGTTAGAGACGTAAAAGCAGCCGCACAGGCGTTCCGCATGGTGGAAGAAGAGGCCAACCGACTCCACTCCGACCGCTGCATCGTTCAGCAGGTCAACAACCGCTACTGCGTGGTCAACGAACCTTTGCCACCAATGAGCGAGGAGGCGTTGGACGCGGTCTATGAGTTGCCTTTCACACGACTACCCCACCCTAAATACAAAAACAAACGCATCCCAGCGTTTGAAATGATACGTTTCTCCATCAACACACACCGCGGCTGTTTCGGCGGATGTGCCTTCTGCACCATCTCGGCTCACCAAGGCAAA
>CALEJM010000314.1 GCA_937898265.1 uncultured Porphyromonadaceae bacterium | reverse complement strand
AAAGCGAGGCTATTGCACAAGAAGTTGCAGTAGCCAAAGAACAAGCTGAATTGGAGAAAGCGCAAGCTAAAGAGGCTAAGGCTGCCGAGAAGAAAGGCAGCGGCATTGCCAAAAAAGCTGGTAAGAGTATTCTTGGCGTTGCAGTCGGTGCAGCAGTTACCAGCATCACCCGCAGCTTAGGCAATGAAATTGCCAACACTGTCACAGGCAAGAAAACCAAGGGCACTGTGGCCGACAAAGCCAAAAACGCAGCAGGCAAGGCAGTAAGCAACGCAACAGCATCTGCCACTCGCACTATCCTTCGCTCAATCTTGGGTAATATCATCAAATAAAAAAACATTTGATTCTGAAAATATGAAACCTACATTAGTTGTTCTTGCTGCCGGAATGGGTAGCAGATATGGTGGATTGAAACAATTAGACGGCATCGGTCCTCATGGCGAAACCATCATGGACTACTCTATCTACGATGCCATCCGCGCCGGTTTTGGCAAAGTAGTATTCATCATCCGCCACAGTTTCGAACAAGAATTTAGAAGTCACGTACTGTCAAAATATGAAGGCAAGGTAGACGTTGAGGTCGTTTTTCAAGAACTCACTACATTGCCAGCTGGCTTCCAATGTCCGGAAGGTAGAGAAAAGCCTTGGGGAACAAACCATGCTGTCATGATGGCAGAAAATGTTGTTAACGAACCTTTTGCTGTTATCAATGCCGACGACTTCTATGGTTCAGACGCCTTCGTAGTCCTCTCCTCCTTCTTGAAAAACGTGGCCAACAGTCAGAACAAATACTGTATGGTAGGCTACCAACTTGGCAACACCCTCTCGGAGAACGGCACTGTAAGTCGTGGCGAATGTAGTGTTGACGAAAACCGTCATCTTTCCACCATCAACGAGCGCACAAAAATCGGACGCGATGAAAATGGCGTTATCTCCTACTTGGCAGATGACGGAGCACGCGTTGAATTGCCAGCCACCACACCAGTATCAATGAATATGTGGGGCTTTACACCCGATTATTTCAAATATTCAAAAGATGCCTTTGTCCGTTTCCTCAACGAGAGAGGCAACGAGATGAAATCCGAATTCTATATTCCATCAATGGTCAACGAGCTGATTGTCAACAAAACCGTCACATGTGAAGTCTTGGAGACAACCGCAAAATGGTTTGGCGTCACCTATGCCGAAGACCGCCCAACAACCATTGAAAAAATTAAAGAACTCATCGCTAAAGGTGTTTATCCAGAACAATTATGGAAGTAAAGAAAAGCAACTGGAGAAAATTCCTGGACATGTTCTCCTCCACCGACAAGGTGTTGGTAACTGGCGGTCTGGGGTATGTTGGTTCTCACACTGTTGTAGAGTTGATGCAAGCTGGCTATGAAGTCCTTGTAATTGACAACCTTTCCAATGCCAACATCGATGTGCTCTATGGCATCGAGAGAATCACTGGCAAAAAACCACTGTTTGAAAACATTGACTGCATCGATTTTGTATCAATGGACCATTTCTTGGCCAAACATGAAGATATTAAATGTGTGGTCAACTTTGCCTCATACAAAGCAGTAAGAGACTCGAGAAACTTCCCAACCAAATACTACCGCAACAATCTCATGACAATCATCAATCTGATGGAATTGTTGCCAATACATAAAATTCACGGCATCGTGCTCTCCTCTTCCTGCTCGGTTTACGGACAAATCACCAAAACACCAATTGACGAGAAGACACCTCTTCGTCAACCACTCTCTCCTTTCAGCAACACCCAGCAGATTTCCGAAGAAATACTTGCTGACTCCATTGCTTCTAAGGAAGATATTCAAGGTATTGTATTGCGTTACTATAATGCTATTGGTGCACACCCTTCATGCGAAATTGGTGAGTATCCACATGGTTCCGCAAGCAACATTGTGCCTTTGATGACCCAAGTGGCTGTGGGTGAGCGTGAGCACATCAAGATTTTCGGTAACGACTACAACACCCCAGACGGAACCATCATTCGAGACTATATTGATGTTGTTGACCTTGCTCAAGCCTATGTCAAGGCCGTTGAACGCATCTGCAAAAAGAAAGTCAAAGGATTGGAAACCTATAACATAGGAACAGGCAACGGCTACTCTATGTTGGACATCCTCACACGTTTTGAGGAAGCAACAGGCGTCAGAGTGCCTTATGAAATTGAAGAACGCAAGAAGGGTGAGATTGAGAAAGTATGGGTCAACCCAGCTAAAGCCATCAAAAATCTCAAATGGGAGGCAACAACCCCATTGGAAGACACCTTGCGCAACGCTTGGTTGTGGCAGAAGAAAATCTCCAACAAACACTAATTCATAAACTTATAAGCCTTTTGTTGTATGCATTTCCGCAGCAGCAAAAGGCTTTTTTGTCATAATGGACGACACCTATTATATGCAGAAAGCTCTGCAGGAAGCCGAGCTTGCCATGGAGATGGGAGAGGTTCCTGTGGGTGCTGTTGTTGTTTGCAACAACCAGATTATCGGCAAAGGGCACAACCTGACCGAAACCTTAAATGACGTTACGGCACACGCAGAGATACAAGCTATTACAGCGGCTGCCAATCGCCTTGGCGGCAAATACCTCAAAAATTGCACGTTATACGTCACTGTGGAACCATGTGTGATGTGTGCAGGAGCAATCGGTTGGGCACAAGTTGACCGCGTGGTCTACGGAGCCAGCGATGACAAACGTGGTTTTCAAACATTTGCCCCTAAAGCCATGCATCCTAAAACAATCATTGAAAGTGGCATAATGGCAGATGAGTGTGCCAAACTGATGAAGGAGTTTTTTGCCAAGAGACGATGAGCAATAGTTATTTCCAGTTCAAGCAGTTTACGATTCAACAAGACGACTGTGCCATGAAAGTGGGAACAGACGGCGTTTTGTTGGGAGCTTGGTGCCCTGTAGAAGACACCTATAACGTGTTGGATATCGGCACAGGAACTGGACTAATTGCTTTGATGACTGCTCAGCGTGGAGCAAAGAAAGTCGATGCGGTGGAGTTAGTAGAAACGGCAGCTCAACAAGCTAAAGAAAACGTTGCTAATTCCCCATGGAGCAACAAGATAATGGTTTTTGCTGAAGACATACGACATTTTGCGACGCAGACCACAGAATCATACAATATCATCGTCTGCAACCCGCCATATTTCATCCACTCACTCAAAAATCCCAGTCAAGACAGGACGTTAGCCAGACATGCCGACACGTTGCCATTCAACGAATTGCTTACGGCGGTCAAAAAACTGCTCAAACCCAATGGGCGGTTCTGTCTTATTCTTCCGTATGAGGAGAGCAAAATTCTATTAGCTGAGGCTCAGAAACAACAGTTTTTTCAGGTGCATTCAGCCGTTGTAAACACCACAGAATCATCCACTAAGAAGAGACGCGTACTTCTTACTCTCGCTTTGGAGCTGTCAAATGATGAGCCAACAGCAGAGGAGCAATTCATACAAACATCTTTGGGCGAATATTCCGATTGGTTCAAGCAACTGACTAAGTCATTTTACCTAAACTTCTAAGCAACAAATAGAAAAGTCAACCCTCCAAGACTCAAATAATCAAAATATTTCGTACTTTTGCAGCGAGAAATAATAATAGTTGTTACTTAATACCCTTGTTTATGAAAAATACCACACTTAAATTCCTGGACATCTCCGCCATCACGCTGATGTACATCCTTGCTTCAGGACTTGGAGCTTTGTCTTGCACGTTGATCGGAAATCAACTGGTTAAGATGTTTGTGTTCAACATCTCCACTACGATATTGATATACATCTGCTCTGTCATCTGGCATAACAGCAGCATCTACGATCCGTATTGGTCGGCCATACCAATGGCATTGAGCATTTGGTTAGCGATCATCACTCCAGCGTTATCCGTTTGGCATTGGATATTCCTTATTGTCTTCAACATTTGGGGATTACGACTGACACTCAATTGGATACGCACAACAGACGGACTCGATTGGGAAGATTGGCGCTATAAGAGATTTAGAGACAACAACAACCCATTCATGTGGCAGTTTTTGAATTTTACAGGCATTCATATGATGCCGACACTATTGGTTTTTACCGCATTCCTCCCCATCTTCAATATCTTTGAAATGGAATTGGACGCATGGAGTCTAATAGGCGATGCCATCATCTTGATAGGCATCTTGTTGGAGTATTTTGCCGACCAACAAATGGCTCGTTTCCTTCGCGAGACCAAAGAGAAAGTCACTTGCAACACTGGTTTGTGGAAATACTCTCGTCACCCCAACTATCTAGGCGAGATTATGATATGGGTGGGCGTATTTGTGGTAATGATTGTCAACGACGTGACTTTGTGGTACTTCGGACTTGGTGCCGTATTGATGATTCTACTCTTTAATGTGGTATCCATACCTATGATGGAGAAGAGACAACTCCAACGCCGTCCCGATTACAAAGATTACCAAAAGAAGACCTCTCGCCTACTCCTTTGGTTTCCAAAAGAATAACAGACTATGAGAAGAGAAAAGAGAGAAATGCCTGCCGATTGGGCACTTGGCGTGATGGACAAAGCGCCTTATATCACTGTATCAATGGTCAATACAGACGGAACGCCGTATGCCGTTCCTCTTTCGCTGTGTCGCACCGACGAAAAGACCTTTTATTTTCATTGTGCACACGAAGGCCTAAAACTTGATATTTTAAAATCCAACTCAAACGTATGTCTCTCTGCCGTAACGAAATGCGCTCCAACTGTTGGTCCGAAAGACAATTCGTTCACGCTTCAATTTCATAGTGCCATTGCCTTTGGTCAAACAGAGATTGTTGCAGACAAAGAGGAAAAGATATTTGCCATGCGAGCAATCTGCCAACGTTTTCTCCCTAAGCATATGGAGTTCTTTGATCAGGCCATTGAACGAAGTCTGGAGCGCACCTGTGTTGTAAAAATCACGCTGTCAGCTCCTCCAACAGGCAAACGCAAGGAGTATGACGCTGATGGTAATGAAAAGACAAAAGAAACATTATAACATATCACTCCTATGAACAAAGTAAAGATTATCTCTGCCATTGTGGTAGTTGCACTCGCCGTTCTCGTTGGTATCGGCTATTTCAAATACTATTTTGTGTTTGGTGAGGGGGTAAAGGCTGGACAGCTGAATTTTGTGGTTCACAAAGGTTATATCTTCAAGACCAACGAAGGCAAGCTTATTCAAGAGGGCTTCAAGAGCAAAAGTCTTGAGTCGGGCATTCAGAATTATGAGTTTGAGTTCTCTATTGCCAATCAAGATTTGGCAGACTCGCTGATGCGCTGCACCGGCAAGACCGTAGAACTCCATTATATTGAATACAAGGGCACACTTCCCTGGCGCGGCATGCAAAAATATGTCGTAGACAGCATCTATTCCGTCAACTAATCGAGGTCGACGGAACTACCAAACCAATCTTCAGCAGTAATCAGTTGGAGGTTGGTTTGTTGCGTAATACCCTTTAGCGTAGCGAGTTTCCTAGCCGACGGCACTCTATCAACCACAAGCGCTTTGCAGTGAATCTTCTCTTCCAAAGACCGCTGGTTCACACGTGCTTCTTTGGTCAAGACCAACCAATCGCACGACACCTCCTCGGGCAATAGCCAAGCCATCGTCTGCAAGATGCCGACACTCTTTCCATTGGGCAGCGGAATCAACACGAAAGCTGCCGACTTATCTATCTGTTTTATTTGAGGTTTGGAGCAGTTATGAAAATCCCATTTGATGCCCGCCAAGTCAACTACAGCTGAATCCAACAGGTATACTCTATTGATTCCTTGAGAATTATCCACCACGTTAATCATTGTTCCGCGTCCGCTGACATAGAGTTTCGTTTCATTGAAAGTACGGTCTTTTAGAGTGCGAAAGATAGACGGTACTACAGCCAGACAACCCAACAAGAGCGCCAACTGAAGCAATCGACCCCGATACTTAAAGACTGTCAGCAGACAAACCACAACCGCCATTGCCCAAAGAACAGCTTGAAACTCCGATATCCAGATATCAAACGAAGCATTCGACCATGCCGCCATCCCGTTGATCCCCCCGTTCATCCATTTCAAAATAAAGTTCAGCGGTATTGCCAAACTTTTTGACAACGAGAGAGGTAGGATGAGACACACCATGGCCAAACCAATGATGATGTAGGCAAACAGCACAACGACGAAACTGCCAAGCAGGAATACCAGAGAGAGTTTGTGGAAATGGAGAGCAATGATGGGCGAGGTAGAAAACTGAGCTGCCAAAGTCATCCAAAACATGTTGTAGATTGCTCGTAAAACCTTGCTACGGATAACCAAACGCCCGTTGACTGTTGGCAACACAACAATGATTGACGTTACGGCAGCATAGCTTAACTGAAAGCTGAGGTCAAAGATTGCCATCGGGTTGAATATCAAATCCAACCATGCCGTAAAAAAGATGAAATTCAACGAATACTCCCCCTCTGGTCCTATTCGGTTGATGTATGCCAAAGTAATCAACATACAAGCCCTTATAATAGAAGGAGAGAGACCAACGAGAAAGGCGTAAAACCACAGACAAACGATTATTATCAAAGGTTTTACGTATTTGTTTCTTAGAATCCAATCTAAAGGCAGCAAAAGGGTAGATAGCACGAGAAACAAAATGCCGACGTGCATGCCACTTACCGCAAGGATATGAGATGCGCCTACTTTGCTATAATCTTCTCGCAACGACCTGGTCAACAAATCTTTCCGACCTATCGTAAGCGACGAAAGCAGAGCTAATTCATCGTTGCTAACACCCATCTTCTCAAACTTCTCAAAGATATTACGACGACAACGATATGCCATCCTCCGAATGGAGAAATGGGGTTTAGAGTCCAGCTTTTGCCATGCTCCTTGACGCACAAATGCCGACCCACCGATTGCATGTTGAAGCAGATATTTGTCGTAGTCAAACCGATAGTTATCATGGTGATCCTTAGAGGGTGAGACCTTGGTTGAGAAAACAATTTCATCGCCATACAGCAGATTGCTACTCGTATCATTGACTGGTAGTGAGACCATTATCCAAGGCTTCATCGGCAGCAAAACCGCCGAGCCACCCATCCAACATTTTGTTGCCTCCACTTTTATGCGGACACTACGCTCGCCTATCGTTGGCTCTCCTTTCACGACCGCCTGATAAACAGTCTGTTCCAAAGTCGGCAAATTGGTATGTCGTTCGAAGTAGCTATGCTGCGTCCACAAACCGACTGCGGTCATAAACGCCCCTAAAAACACCACTTGTAGAATATTCAACAGACTCTTATTCTGCCGATTAAAGAACAGCAAAGCAAGACTTGCGACGAAAGCGCCACTCCCCAACAAAAAGATTGGTAAGAACGGGAGATGAAGGTAATAGTTTAAGAGGATACCGAGAATGAGTGAGGTGGTAAACAGCAATAAGATGGGTGAGAGTCCAGCCTTCGCCTTACTCCTACTCTTTATAGTAATCAACTGTCTTTTACGCTCTTGAGTCATCTTATTTCAATCAACTTTGAATGGTTCCAGTCAACTCGTTTTCCAGATTTGCCTGTAGTACGATTTGAACGAAACCTATTCTATGCGCAAAGATAATGGTTTTCTATCGTATGTCAAACAGGTAAAAAGAGAAATTAAATCGACGACGCAGAATTCCCCACTCACAGAATCCAATCAGCGGCAAGTCATTATATCATCAGCAAATGATAATTCATTTCTACATCTTGAAAATCAGAAGTTAGAGAGCCTCAAACCATTTTGATTCATCCGTTAAGGTAATCGCACCGACTCCATCCATTTGCCAGCAAACAATTTTATTATATTTTCGGAAAAATCCATTTCGTTTGGAGCTTCAAGAAAAAGTTTTTCGAATCCGTCATTTGAAACTCACTCGCTTTATCTTAGAATTAAGTTGAGCAGGATGAATTACTTGCTTTTTAAAATCTAAATTCAGTATTTGATTTGTCAATTTGACAATATCCAACAAAAAAAATCACCAAACTCAAGTTTGAATTTGGTGATTACTTCAGTTAATGAACCCGTCGTCCGTCAGTGTCAATCAGGTTGTAATACCCTCCTTGGAGACAACGAAAACTGCCTGAGTTCATCAGCAGCGGTTCTTCGGTGGAATAAGCGGCAGAAAGTCGGGTGCCGTCTGGTTTGTAAACGTAATAGTATTCACCCTGTTTGATAAGATAATATCCGTTCCAAAAGATTTTAATATCGTAGTCGCCAGACGAATATATACCACTGATGCGATCGCCATCATTGTCGTAAAGATACCAGTAGCCTGATTGTTTCACGGTGTAACAGCCATTCCACAAGGCATAAATCATTTGTCCATAAGGACCTTTCCGACGACCATCGCTATCGTAGAGATAGAGATAGTCGCCCAGTTGAACAGTATAGTCTCCAGTGTGTTCCAACCACACCTTATTGCCGTACAAAACGCGTTTTCCATCACGGTAGATGTAGACATAATCGCTGATAACGCGCACATAATCACCATTCCAGAGGTCTTGATAATCCATATTGCACGCAATGCACGAACGAACGACAACGCGATGATCGTAGTCATAATAATAAGTGTAGCCATCCTCGCCATAGCTCTGACTAAAGGCGGCAACTGACAACAACATCAGCAACGAGACAAAATATAAGCGTTTCATCATAACGGTCCTCCTATTTGTTTTGTATATAGAATTGACCAGATGAAACGCTGATAGTTTAATCAGAAGTCGTTGTAGGTTGGTGGGTTACAATTAGAAACGATAACCGATGCCAGCAGAAACAAGACCTTTGTAGCCGTAGCCTATCTCCACATTACCATAAACCTGACGACCGAAACGAATGCCTAACATAGTGAGTTGCCAGGAGAACAGTGCTTGTGAGAAGACCATAGCGTCCTGATGGGTGGAAGCCATGCGAACGTTGCAGCCAAGGGTCAAACCAGAATAGAGGTCGGTGATATTCTTGTGGTAGTAGTTGAAACGGGCGCCGATGGCAAGGTAGAGATTCGTCTCAAGCCAATGGGCATAGGTCTTGTCGTTCCAATAGCGTTCACGGGTTTTTACGGAGAAGGTGCCGATTTCACCACCCACCTGCAACCAATGGAGAGGCTGATAGAAATAGCTGACTGTCAATGGTGGAACGAAGGTCTCGTCTTCGTAGCCTTTGTTCATGGCTGGACGAAACTCTCCGCCGAATTCATGGAAAAAGTGGTCGTTCTTCTTGTTTGTAGTGCTTTGGAGATTAAAGCCCCAGAGTGTTGAGAACGGTTCGCCCACAGATACTTCGAAGTGATGACGATAAGATGGTTGGGCGGTGTTGTTGTCTTGTGCCATGGCACATAGCGTCAGAAGTGCGCCGACGATTAATAGCGAGATACGCTTCATTGTTGTTTGTTGTTTATTGTTTTCTATATGTATGACGAAAAAACATGCCATTTTGTTGCAGTGAAACGAAAATATTTTTTCATGGACAAAAAATCCCCTTCTGCATAGAGGCAAAAGGGGATGATATGATTGATAATCTATGTTTTATATCACATCCACATTGTAAACAAACTTGAGGACCAAAACAGAAATTCCCAAGCCTAAAGGGAAGATTGTATAGAACAAGACATGGATGAAAGTACCTAATTTGTTGCCAAATTTCGCTTTCATGATGTCCAATTTGCCGAAATCTTTCTTCATCCCTTCCGATTGAACGGCATCTGGATTGGCTTTTTTGAACCGCACGAACAAGGTGAAGAGTCCGTATGCCAAGCAAAATGTACCAAAGAGAATTGAAATCATATAGTTTATTTATTTTGAGTGTTCTCCCAAACTGCAGGCTGCCAAGCAAGTTACTGCTAAAGCAAGTAGCCAGATGGCATCTTTGATTTCGATTTTGTCAATGCCAAGCAATGAAAGGATGCCAAGGCCCAAACCAAGTGCCAGACAACGAAAAATCAGCAACGGCAGTTTTTTATCTATCTTTTTCATAATGTCTTTAATATCTCGTTGCAACCAGTTACGATGTCACGGTAGGTGGCTTCAAAATCACCAGTGTACCAAGGATCTGCCACTTCGCGGTCTTCGCCAACAAGGGTCATGAGCATTTGTACACGAGAGGCGTATTCGTCACCGAACATACGGCGTAGATTGCGCAGATTGTTGTGATCCATGCAATAGATATGGTCGTAACGATTGAAATCGTTGCGTGTTATCTGTCGTGCTTCGTGATGAATGAACGGAATATTGTGCAACGAAAGACACCGTTTGGCTGGTGGATAGATATCGTTGCCAATCTCCTCGGTGCTTGTGGCACAACTGTCAACGATGATATCGTTGCGTCCAGCCTCCTTAGCCATGTGACGGAGAATCATCTCTGCCATGACGGAACGACAGATATTGCCATGACAAACAAAGAGAACGTTCACGTGATTACTCTACGATGGTGGTACTGAGAATCTTGATATCTTCTTTCGGACGGTCACCACGTTGTGTAGAAGTGTTTTGAATCTTCTCCACAACGTCCATACCCTCCTCTACTTCACCGAAAACAGTGTATTGACCGTCAAGGTGTGGTGTGCCGCCAACGGTGGTATAGAGATCCATCTGTTCCTGTGTCAAGCCGATGCCTTGTTTCTTGGCTTCTGCCTCTGATTCCTTGATGAGACGTTCTTGCAATTCCATCAAGCCTGCTTGATTGCGGTCTTTGCGGAGTTGGAGAATCTCAGCGCGGTGCTGCGATGCCAAGGTAGAGAAAATCTGTTGTGTGGCTTGCATCTGCAACTGTTTGTTGAGTTGCTGAATCTGCGAAGGTTTGTAGATTTGTCCCCATACAATATAGAATTGGCTGCCGCTGCTTTCGCGCTCAGGATTGACTTCGTCGCCTTGACGAGCTGCAGCCAAAGCACCACGTTTGTGGAAGAGATTAGGAAGAATCTCTGCTTGCACATTGTAGCCAGGACCGCCCATGCCGAGCATCTTGCTGCTTGGTGCGTTCTTGCTGTCGGGGTCACCACCTTGAATCATAAAGTCCTTGATGACACGGTGAAAGAGCGTGTCAACATAGAAACCCTCGTTAACGAGGCGAATGAAATTGTCGCGATGAAAAGGAGTCTCGTCGTAAAGACGAACGATGATATTGCCTAAAGAGGTCTCGATATTTACTTTTGTCATAGTTGTAGAATTATTACGTCACAAAGATAACGAAATTTTCCGAACCACGACATACAATATATAAACAAACAACCTCAAGCTCCGTGAGGAACCTGAGGTCGAGAAATTGTGTTATGTGACGCGCTGCCGGAGATTTCCTGTAAACGTCATGGAGTTACCTCCCCTGCTCGTCAGCACCACAATAATGTGCAAACGTTTACGATGCAAAAATAGGCAACCTACCAACGACTGCCAAACATTTTGAGAAATAATTTTGTGATGCGACTTGTGTTTTGCGATGAAAAGAGGGATTTTTGATGATTTTTTTGCTTGAAAAAAAGTGCTATGATATCGTTTTTCGGCATGAAAAAGTGTGTTTTAAGCCATTTTCTTGCCTCTGCAACCTCTACAAAAAGTCATTTTTTTTGACAAACACGAAAAAAAACGACAAAGCCGCCACCCAGAAATTCCTGGATGGCGGCTTTATACTGATTATTAGAGAATTACTTTTTTACAAGACAATTATCTAAAGCTTGGATGATAGCCTCTTTGTTCATGTTTTTTCCGATGAAAACGAGCTTTTGCATCTTATCGCCATAGACAGGATCCCAGTCGCGAAGAATGGAAGGGTCGTTAGCAATCATAGCTTCCAACTCGTTCTGTGGAGCGGTGGCCAACCAGAGACCCGACTCAACGAGTTTTTTCTGCACGCCAGCCTGCTCAAACATATACGACATGTCTGGATTCTCTTTGAAATAGCAGATGCCTTTGGTACGAATCACACTACGGTCGAGTTGACGGAGAGCAAAGTCCTCAAATCTTCCCATATCGAAAGCATCACGACGATAGTAAACGAAAGTGCCGATGCCATACTCCTCCACTTCACCGCCATCGTGATGATGGTGATGATGATGGTGGTGATGACCATGTTCGTCATGCTCATGCTCTTCGTGATGATGGTGTTCGTGTTCGTCGTCTTCATGATCGTGATGGTGATGATGCTCATGCTCTTCTTCGCACTCATGACAATGTTCGTGTTCGTGGTCATGATGGTGGTGATGTTCGTGCTCGTCGTGAATCAGATGAGCCTCACGTTCCTCCTCTTCTGTAACCTCACGTTCAAACTCTTGCACCCATGTTGAAGACAACGTAGTACTGGTGAAATCGAACATATTGGTGTTGAGCAATTCAGTCAACTCTACCTTGGCGTAATCGGTATCAATGATTTTTGCGTTAGGCTGTATTGCTTTGATTATCTGCTTGATTTGAGCCAAATCTTCAGGAGAAACTTCAGAAGCCTTGTTCAAGAGAATGACATTACAGAATTCAATCTGTTGGATAATCAGGTTCTCGATATCTTCCTCATCGTGTTCTGCTCGCAAGGCAACACCATTGGAGAACTCACTTTGTAGACGAAGGGCATCAACCACGGTGGTGACGCAATCAAGACGGCATAGTTCAAAACCAAACTCTTGGCGACTTGCATGTTGCACAGCCACAAGTGTTTGAGCAATAGGTTCTGGTTCGCAGATGCCGCTCGCTTCGATAACGATATAATCGAAAGCGTGGGTTGAGACGATTTCCTCAACTTGCTTAATCAAATCGGTCTTCAACGTACAGCAGATACAACCGTTTTGAAGCGCAACGAGGGAATCGTCAGCCTGTCCAACGATACCACCTTTTTGAATCAAATCGGCATCGATATTCACCTCGCCGATATCGTTAACGATGACTGCAAACTTAATGCCTCTCTCGTTGGAGAGGATATGATTGACAAGTGTAGTCTTTCCGCTACCGAGATAACCGGTAAGCAGCAGAACAGGAATTGGCTGTTTATTCATATTCAGTGATTTATAAAGTTCCAATTAATTTATTTTCTTCTCACAAAGTTACTGGTTTTTATTGATATCACGCCTACAAAAAATGAGATTTTTATTTCAACAAAAGACTATCTTCGTGATGATATTGTTCGTTTTTGATAATCGTATAGGCACGATAAATCTGCTCTGCCAGAATGATGCGCACCAACTGATGGGGGAACGTCAATCTCGATAGAGAGAACATCGCATTTGACCGGTCGTAAACCTCCTGCGAAAAACCGTAGGCACCACCGATAACAAACACCAAACGCTTGGCTGAGTTCTGTTTTTGCTCAATATATTTTGCAAATTTCGATGAGGTATATTCTGTGCCTTTATCATCCAAAAGTACGACGTAGTCTTCTGGTTTCAACTGATTTAGCAACAGTTTTCCTTCTTCATCCCGTTGCTGCGCCATCTGTTTTGCCGTAGTCTTCGTAGCCACCATCGTCACCTCTGTTGGAACGTAATGTTTAATGCGCTCAACATAAGTGTCGAACATCTGCGAAATGGTCGGATTTGCCATCTTGCCAACCATCAATATCAATAACTTCATATTATATTGTATATATTCAAAATAATAATCTTACCTTTGCAACAAATTGCATAAGTAGCACTGCAAAGGTCGCAAAAAAACTCTGATTAAAAAAGAGAATTGCGAAGAACTTACATAACAAGCTGTGAATTATGCGCTTAACAATAAGTTTTACAGATTAAATTATTGATTGAAATATGAATGCTTATTCATTGGAAGAACAAATAAAATTGTGGTTTGCCGAGGATATTGCCGACGGAGACCACTCTACCCTTTCGTGTATACCTGCCGATGCGATGGGAACATCACAACTCATCGTGAAAGAAGACGGCATCATTGCCGGTATCGAAGTGGCAAAGAAAGTGTTTGAAAGTTTCGACCCAGAGTTGAAGATGGAACAATTCCTTCACGATGGCGACCGTGTGAAAGTGGGCGACATTGCTTTCAAAGTCACAGGCAAGAAACAGTCATTGTTGCAGACCGAACGTCTGATGCTCAACATTATGCAACGCATGAGCGGCATTGCCACCAAGACAGCAGAATATGTGGCCATGATTAGCGACACCAACACTCGACTGCTTGACACTCGCAAGACCACACCAGGTCTTCGCATGTTGGAGAAGATGGCAGTGGCTATCGGTGGTGGATGCAACCACCGCATGGGTCTCTACGATATGATTATGCTGAAAGACAACCACATCGACTTTGCCGGCTGCATTGAGAAAGCCATCGACCGCGCCCGTGCCTATTGTCAAGAAAAAGGCAAAGATCTCAAGATAGAGATTGAAGTGCGTAACTTCGAGGAGTTGGACCGCGTGCTGAATCATGGTGGTGTTGACCGCATTATGTTGGATAACTTCACACCAGAGAATACAGCCAAAGCCGTGAAGATCATCGACCATCGCTACGAAGTGGAATCTTCTGGCGGCATCACTATGGCAACATTGCATGATTATGCCGTTGCTGGTCCCGACTTCATCTCTGTCGGAGCACTCACCCACTCCGTCAAGAGTCTTGACATGAGTTTCAAAGCCGTAAAATAACAAGCACATCTGTTGTATGATAAAACGCGACTATCTGTTAGCTATCATCGAAGATTTCTTTCAGGCATTGGCCCAGATTCTCTACAAAAAGAAATTTGGAAAAGAAGACGTGAAACATGACATTGACTCTCTCTACACCCGATTTCTGGAGAACAACCGTGCTTTCTTCTTGACCAACAACTTGGGCACCGCACTCAAAGCCTTCAGCGACCCAACCAAGGTAAGCATGCAGAAAGAGCTGTTGGCAGAGTTGCTTTATCAGGAACTTATCACCTTCGACTACAGTATCGACAAACGACAAATTGCAGAGTCGCTCCTTGAACTCTACAACGACATAGAAAAAACCGAACAAACCCTTTCACTTGAGCGCGAAGAGCGCAAGAAAGAGATACAGCTTTGGTTAGAAAACAATTAGACAACTCTTTGATTATGAAATACAATTTCAAGTGGTTATTACTCGTTTTGCTGATGGCGATTCCTTTTGTTGCAAACGCTCAGCAGTCAAACGACAAGACAGAAAAACCATACGACGCACTCAACGACGCCACGCTTCGTTTTGCCGTCATTGCCGACGTTCACTACTCTGTCGACAATCCTCAGTGCAAGACCGACTTCTTGGCATTGACCAAAGACATCACCAAGCAAGACGGCATTGCCTTCATTCTTGTTCTTGGCGACATAGCCCATCGTGGCGACATGGCTTCAATGAAAGAGGTGAAGCAGATGCTTGACAAGACCAAACTCCCATATTATGTTGTTCCGGGCAATCACGACTGCTTGAACAACGGCGTGGGAGACGCCTATTTCCGCGAAGTGTTTGGCGACACCCACTTCCGTCTGCTCTGCAACGGCAATCTCTTCTTGGGAGTCAACACCGCCCAACTTCGTAACGGCGACGCTCACATTGCACCAGAGGACATTGAATGGGTCAAGAAGCAACTCAAGAACACCTCGAAGAAGACACCACTCTATGTTGTAACTCATCATCCACTGCAATCACCTGACTGCGACAACTGGTATCAACTCACCGATGTGGTTCGTCGACGCAATCTCCAAGCCATTATCAACGGTCACTATCACCACAACCTTGTGGTTAACAACGACAATATCATCGGCATTATCTGTGGCACATCGAAGTCCGACAATCGTCCGTTGGCATCTTACACACTGTGTACCATGACTTCAGACAGTCTCCACTTCTTCCACAAACGCCTTGGTCAGGACCCAGAGCAATGGACAGCTATCTCAACCGGAGAGAAATTCTATAATGATGGCAACTTGAAACTCCGTCCAAGTATGGCAGTCAACAAAAACTACAAGAACATCGTAGAGAAATGGAACATCAATCTCAACGAAGCCATCTACGGTTCAGCCGCAGTTGTTGGCGAGAACATCTATGTAGCCACCCACAACGGTGGCGTAGTCTGCCTCACCATGGCCAAAGGAGCTAAAAGTTGGTCGTTCAGCACCTCTGGTTCTATCCTTGGTGCTCCAGCAGCCAACGAGCAATACGTTGTTGTTGCCGACGCCAACCATCATATCTATTGCCTGAACGCCAAGAATGGCACTGCAGCGTGGGACGTCATCACCAGCGAACCACTCAGCTCAACACCAGTTATCAACGGCAACATCGTCTACGTCGCTTGCAACAATGGTAAGTTCTTGGCCTTGAACCTCAGCGACGGCGCTGAGGTTTGGCAAACACGTGGCATCGAAGGTGCTGTCAGCTGCCAACCATTGATTTCCGACAAAACCATCTATTTCACCACATGGACAGGCAGGATCTATGCATTGAACATGTCCACAGGTGCTATCCGTTGGCAACAAAACCTCGAAAACTCCAACTCGATCGGCGCTGTATCTCCCGTTGCCGACGACAACAACCTCTACCTCATTGTCAGCGGTTCCATCCTTGTAGTCAACAAGACTACAGGTCGCACCGTATGGCAGTCGTCTCCAGCAACTAACGCAGCCGAATCTATCGGCATCAGCACCGACAACACCACCGTTTACACACGCACTAAGAAAGACAAAGTCTACGCCTTGAATACCTCTACGTTCAAGCCAAGTTGGATTACCGACGCACAATACGGTGACGACTCCAACCCTTGCAACATTGTAGAGAGAGACGGCATTGTCATCTCTGGAAGCAAGAACGGCGTCATCTGTGCACTCAACACCACCGACGGCACCTTGCTTTGGCAACACAAAATCGGCAACGCAGCCATCAACACCATCGTGGCACTCGGCAACAACACCTGGATTGTCACCACCACCAATGGTGAGGTCGTTATGTTGAAACAAGAATAATTCAGTCTATGAGAAACCGCATTGTACTCCTCTGCTCTATCTTCCTGACCATTTTGATGCTGTCGGGTTGCAGTGCTACGCGCAAAATCCGCAAGGCAGACGTCAAATTTGAGAACGGCGCCTACCACGCAGCTGCCGAAGAGTACAAAAAGGCCAAAAAGAAACTGAAGCCTCGTCAAAAACCTATCCGCGCAGAGATTAACTTCAAGATTGGCGAGTGCTACCGTCATACTGCCAATTGGTCGAAAGCGTCAAGAGCCTACAACTCTGCCATCAAGGACAAATACGCTGAGCCAATCCTCTATCTTAACGCAGCCCAATGTCTTCATGCACAGGGCAACTACGAAGGAGCTATCAACCTCTACTCCCTCTATCTTGAGACGGATGCGAAGAACGCATTGGCACTCCAGGGACTTCAGAGCGCCCAGACGTCGGCAGAACTCCTTGCCCGACGCACCCGCTACCTCGTACGCTCGGCCAACTACCTCAACTCACGAAGCAACTCCGACTTTGCCGCCACCTATATCGGCACCGACACCAATGCTATCATCTTCACCACCAATCGCGCATTGCCTAAAGTGAAGACCAACAAACGCGACGTCAGCCAAGTCACAGGAGCAGCCCATTTCAACCTCTTCTCAACCAAGAGGAACAAGAGCGGCAAATGGGACAAGCCGACCCCATTGGAAGGCAACTTCAACACCACTGGCGACGAGGGCGCACCATGTTTCTCTGTCGACGGCAAGACGATGTATCTCACCCGTTGTGCTGGCGGTTCTCGCGCTGCCGAGATTCTGAAATCGGAACGTAGCGGTGGCGAATGGAAAGAACCGGCACCACAGCAGCTCTTCGTTGACAGCACTATCACCGTGGCCCATCCTGCCCTTTCCATCACGGGCGATACCCTCTTCTTTGTCTCCGACGCTCCGAAAGGCTTTGGCGGCAAAGACATCTGGATGGCTCTTAAACTGAGCGACGGCAAATGGGGTATCCCCGAAAACTTAGGCGCAGACATCAACACCGCTGGCGACGAGATGTTCCCAACCGTCCATCCCGACGGTTCGCTCTATTTCTCCTCCAACGGTCATGAGGGTCTTGGTGGATTAGATATCTATAAAGCTGTCAAAGGAAAATCAGGCAAATGGCATGTAGTCAACATGTTGGCACCAATCAACTCCTATGCCGACGATTTCTGCATCCATTTCGATGCCGACCGCGACGCCGGTTTCTTCTCCTCTTCGCGTGGTCAGAAACGCGCTGTCGACAGAATCTATCGCTTTGAGATGCCCGATTTGATCTTTGTCTTGAGAGGTAAGGTCGTTGACGAGAGAGGTCGTGCGCTACCTGATGCCGTGGTCAAAATCGTGGGCAACGACGGCACCAATCTAAAGCAACACACTAAACGCGACGGCACTTTCCAAGTCAAACTCAACAAGAACACCTCGTACGTTATGTTGGGCACCTGCCGTGGCTTTCTCAACTCGTCAGACAACGTCTCTACCATCGGTCTGGAAGAGAATCAGACCTTCCAACGCACGTTCCGACTCCCAAGCGTCAACAAATCCATCAAGATGGACAACATCTTCTATGAGTTTGCCAAATGGAACCTGACAAAGGAATCGGAAGAAGAGCTCAACGGTTTGGTCAAGCTGATGAAAGACAACCCACACATCACCATTGAAATCTCGGCGCACACCGACTCTGTCGGCAGCGAACAAAGCAATATGGTTCTCTCGCAGAAACGCGCGCAGTCTGTAGTCAACTATCTGATAAAGGCTGGCATTGAAAAAGAGCGTTTGACGCCTGTGGGTTATGGCGAGAGCAAACCTGTTGTTGTTGACAGCGAAACAGCAAAACAATATAAATTCCTACACGAAGGCGACGTTTTGACACCAGAGTTCATCGACGAACTTGAGGCCGACGAGCAAGTCATTGCCAATCAGATGAACCGACGCACGGAGTTCAGGGTTTTGCGAACCACCTATAATTTGTATTAGAAAAAACAATGGAACAATATCTCAAGGTATTACAACACGTGCTCGACAACGGCACAAAGAAATGCGACCGCACAGGCACAGGCACCATCAGTGTCTTCGGCTATCAGATGCGCTTCAATCTGCAAGACGGATTCCCGCTGCTCACCACCAAGAAACTGCACACTAAGTCCATCATCCACGAGTTGTTGTGGTTCTTGAAGGGCGACACCAACGTCAAATATCTCCAGGATAACGGTGTGAGAATCTGGAACGAGTGGGCCGACGAGAATGGTGACCTCGGTCATGTCTATGGCTATCAATGGCGCTCATGGCCCGACTACAACGGCGGCTTCATCGACCAGATTCAACAGGTTGTTGACACCATCAAAAACAATCCTGACTCCCGCCGCATCATTGTCAGCGCATGGAATGTTGCCGACATCGACCACATGAATCTCCCACCTTGCCACGCCTTGTTCCAGTTCTACGTGGCCAACGGCAAACTTAGTCTGCAGCTCTACCAACGCAGTGCCGACCTCTTCCTTGGCGTTCCTTTCAACATCGCCTCCTATGCCCTCCTCCTCCAGATGATGGCGCAGGTAACAGGCCTTGAAGCCGGTGAGTTCATCCACACCTTAGGCGACGCACATATCTATACCAACCACCTTGAGCAAGTGAAGCTGCAGCTCACCCGTGAGCCACGCCCATTGCCACAGATGATTATCAACCCTGAGGTCAAGAACATCTTCGACTTCAAATACGAAGACTTCCAATTAGTCAACTACGACCCACACCCACACATTGCCGGTGTGGTATCAGTATAAAAGTATCGTGCTATGAAACAGCGTATTACTCTCATCCTTCTGTCGTTGCTGACAATCTCCAACCTACTTTTCTCACAAAGGCAGGCCAAAGGTCACGTCGTTGACGAAAACGGCCAACCAGTTTCGTACGCAAGCATCTACTTCAAGAAAGCGCCTGAACACGGCACCGTCACCGACAACAACGGCAACTTCCGTATCAACATCAACGAGAACGACTCGCTTATCATCTCCTTCGTTGGCTATGCCACTAAGAGTCTTCACAGTCGTAGCATCAAAGACGACGAAGTGCTGCAGATTCGCCTCTACTCTCAGCCTATCATGCTCGAAGAGATGGTGGTAGCAGGCAAGACCACGCGCAACAAACGGAAGGCGATAAAAGACCTCCTACGTTTCACACGCAACCGTATGAACGTCGACTTCCCCGATGAGAACCAGAAATACCGTGTCCACTCCACCGTTGCTGTCAAGACCAACGGCAGCATCGTGGGCTTCGACGAGGTCATCGGACATATCGTTGAACTTCACGGTCGTGGCGCCGACGGACTCGACTCCATACAGATAAAAGCAGACGTAGCACGTCGTTACATCGACGCCAAGACCGCCGAGCGCATCCCCGACGTGATGGACAACCACATCGGCAAACAAGACAAGAGCAATATCCAAAAGATCGACGCTGGCTCACTCATCCACAAATATCTCTGGGGCGGAAGCACCAAGCAGATGTTCGACAAACTGATGGAGAAGCCGAAGAATTGGAGCGTTACCAAGGAGAACAACGACGTCACCGTGCTCACCTACACCGAGTCGCGCAACATCCTTGGCATCTTCAAACTCAACGTCAAGGTCAACTACATCATCGACGCATACAATTATAGTATACGTCGCATCTCCGAAGAAGCAAGCGTCTACTTCAACATCCCATTTGGACACACCCTCAGCAAAGACGAACTCTCCGTCGTCAACCTCATCTCCATTGCCGGCGAAGACATTGAACACTTCCGACTCAAACGCGGAACCATCAACTTCAAACGCAACGTCATCTTCACCCCTTCAGCCTACAACTCGCTAAGGGTGAAAGAGAAAACAATGGTTTTCCACATGACTGCCGAAGAGAAGGCGGGTCAGACCATCAAATGGTCGACACAAGCCAACACCACCGTAGTCAACCACGAGCACAACGCCCGCCAGTTCACTTCCAAGGCATTGAAAAACTACCCGACGCTGCAGACCATCACACTCGAAGACATCAAATAACATACGATAAATAATAACTACTACGATATGACAAACCACCGTTTGCTCCGTAACACCCTGCTGGTCCTCTTAGCCTCCACGCTCGCTCTCACAGCGCAGGCTCAAAACAAGACCACACAAACAAAAGACACCACTGTCAACCGTCGCGTTCAGATTGAGAAAGACTACGAACCCGAGATTGGCAACCATAAACGTGCCAACATCGAGCTTCAGGTTGAGAAACCGAAGGTGCAGCCCGCACAGACCGAGTATAGCCACTACACGATCTCACTGAAACCAGAAAACCAAGCTGCCACCATCAGTGCC
>CALEJM010000313.1 GCA_937898265.1 uncultured Porphyromonadaceae bacterium | reverse complement strand
CTTTTTCTATAAGTTTACCGCACTTTTCAATATCATAACAGCAGGTTGCTATAATTGTAGGAATTTCATTTGCCGTAGAAACAATTTTGCTGTCTACAGGTATTCTCAGTCTGCTGTCACACACAATTCTTATCGGGTTCACACCATTTTCAAGCCGACAGTTAAGCATCGGGTCATCAGCAAGAACAGTTCCGCTTCCTACCATTATTGCTTTGAACTTATTGCGGTCTGTCTGCACATTTTTCCTCGCTTCTTCGCCTGAAATCCACTTTGCGTCACCTGTATGACAAGCAATTTTTCCGTCCATTGTCATGGCATATTTCATCATAACAAATGGCGTTTTAGTTACCTTCACAATGTACATCTGCCTCGTTGTATTCCTGTTTTCAGCCGAATGGATTTTGCCAGAGATGCATGGCTCAAGTCATATAGGTAATGGATTATACCTAATTGAATGGGATGGAGGGCCAATTATTGTCAAAGGGACAAACATGCATGGTAAAACATGCTATGGAGGCGACAACATAATCCCCACTTACAACTGTAGTTATGACAGCATCTCATTTCTTGAATATGTCCACTCACGCAATATTGATACAGGTTGGCAATGAGTGACGACAAACAACTTTAGAAGAAATCCGGTACTGATTACTTGAAAATCTCTCTCAAAATTTCAAGTGACTTGAGTTCTTTGAAACCAGGGATATGAAAACCATAGAACTGCATCATAACATCAATGATGCGGTTTCTTTCTGTATGAGAAAGACGAAAGATGTGCATATTCTCAGGCGTCATTCGCATCAGGTTGATGAAATTCTGAGCTTCAGACGGCTTGAGATAATCCTTATGTAACGGAGCCTCACCAATAAACTGACCTGCACGAAGGTCAAAGTAGGAATATTCCGCATATTCCTCAAGGTTTGGGTAAAAGCCAAGAAAGCGAGATACCCTTATCATAAACATAAGGTGGAAATTAGCAGGAGCAGATGTGGACATATCATACCACTTGAGACTATTCTCCACAAAATCATAAAGGAGATAGTCTGGTTGCTCAGCCCGGGTGGAAAGTCCGAGGAACTCGGCAAGAAAGAAGGAGTCAACTACCTCTTGGCAGTGGGCGGCGGTTCTATCGTCGACGGCACCAAACTCATTGCTGCCGGCATCAAGAACGACCACGACGCTTGGGAAATCGTTCGCAACCCCAAACTTATGGGCGAACTGGTTCCACTGTCAACTGTCCTCACCATCTCAGCCACCGGTTCCGAAATGAACGACGGCGCCGTTATCTCTTGCCTTGAGACCAAAGAGAAATTCGCGTTCCACAGTCAACACCCACGCTTCTCAATCCTTGACCCAGAGGTAACCTACTCACTCCCACTCTATCAGATTGCCTGCGGTATTGCCGACACCTTCGTGCACGTCATGGAACAATACCTCACCGCTCCTGGTTTCTCACCACTGATGGACCGCTGGGCTGAAGGCATCCTCCAAACCTTGGTTGAGATTGCTCCAGAGATTATGGAAAACCCAAAAGACTACGACTTGATGTCAAGCTATATGCTCTGCGCCACCATGGGTCTGAACGGTTTCATCGCCTTCGGCGTGCCACAAGACTGGTGCACACACATGATTGGTCACGAGTTGACAGCCTTGCGCGGCGTGACCCACGGCGAGAGTCTTGCCATCGTACTCCCTGGCACCATGACCGTGCTCAGCGAGCAGAAAGGTGCTAAGATTCTTCAATATGGTAGTCGCGTATGGGGCATCGACGACGAAGTTGAGAGCGTTGCCATCGCACACACCATCAACAAGACCGAGCAGTTCTTCCGCTCTTTGGGCTTGAAGACCCGCCTCAGCGAACTCGACATCAACGACGACGTCATCGACGAAATTGAACGTCGTTTCAACGAGCGCAAAGTAGCCTTCGGTGAATGCCAAAACGTGAATGGCGCTGTTGCCAAGGCTATCCTTGAGTGCTGCAAATAACATACGACGAATGAACATCATCATATTTGGCGACAGCTGTGCCTCGTGCAAGCAAACCATCAAGAACGTAACCGAAGCAGCTCAGGCTGTAGACTTTGACGTTGACGTCCGCGTCAGCGAAGACCTTCTTGAGATGGTTCGTCTCAACGTATTCCAAACGCCTGCCGTTGTAATCAACGGCAAGGCGGTGGTTACGGGCAAGATGCTGTCGTTTGAAGAGGCAAAATCTCTGATTGAACAGAACAAATAATCATCAGACTTAATAGCAATAATTTATGAACGAGTTGCTTAATCTTGCGCAAAACAGCCAGTCACCCATCTGGGGTGTTGTGCTGCTGGCCATTGTTTTTGGTCTGGACCCCTGCGCCATGCTGACTAACATCGCCGCCATGGGATACCTGGGAAAAGACATTGAAAACAAACACGTCATCTTCCGTAACAGTCTGCTCTACACCTTAGGCCGCACGCTGGCATTTGGTGTGATGGGCATCGTGCTCATCGTCTTGCTGAAACTGGGAGGCAACGTAACTGGCATTCAAGATTTCTTGGGCGAATACGGAGAAATCATACTTATTCCGCTGCTCATCATCACTGGATTATTGCTCTGCTTTGCCGAATATATCCCATTCCTGAATATCTCATTCTCCGCCAACAACTTCTCCGACAAGGCGAAACGTGGCGGTTGGGGTGCTTTTCTGCTTGGCACACTGCTCTCTTTAGGTTTTTGTCCAACCAATGCCGTCATCTATTTCGGCATGATGATTCCAATGGGTGCCACCTCAGTGTTCGGCTACTCATTCCCAATCATCTTCGCACTCATCACAGCGCTCCCTGTTGTGGTTCTGGCTTGGTTCTTGGCGTTTAGTCTCCGTAACATCAACCAGTTCTACGCTAAAACAAAGAATATCAGCAAATGGGTTCGTTGGATTGTTGGCATTTTCTTCGTAGCCGTTGGCGTCTATTTTGCCGCAGAGCACCTGTCGGAGGATAGCTGCTGCGACCACCACGAAGGCGAGGAAGAATGTGAGTGTCACAACCATCACCATCATCATCACCATCATCAAGAGATACTCAGACTGAGATAAAACATGTTGACACAGATTCATATCGTATCGCTGACGCCCCCGAAAGGTGAGCGCGGACTCTGGCATCTGGACTTTCAAGAGGCAGAGGGCGAACGTGAGTTTGTGCTCTTGATGAGTGAGGCAGAGGCCAACCTCATTGCCAAAGCAACGACAAAGAACAACACCTTCCCTGATATCATCACCTTCATTGAGGAACTGACCAACGACTTCAACATCCAACTGAAGCAAGTGGTGGTCAACGACCGTTACCAAGGTCACTACCAAGCCTCTATGGAGTTTGTTGTCAACGAGATGAACTACATCTACGACCTCTTAGCCGTAGACGCCATCGCCTACGCCATCTCCCAAGAGGCACCCATCCTAATTGACGAGAAATTCCTTAAAAGCAATGTCAAGGCGGAGGATTTTGAAAACAGAAGCATAGAACAACTGCCCCTTGCCAATCTTCGAGTGATGCTCAACGAAAGCATCAAACAGGAGAACTACGAACTGGCGGGCAAGATTCGCGACGAAATCAAAAGAAGAGAACAATAAAAAACAAACGCTACTATGAACACCAAACACAAGCTTGTAGTAATGAATTTTCTGGAATTTGCTGTATGGGGAGCCTACCTCACCTGTATGGGCAATTTCCTTGGAAGAGTTGGCATGGGTGCCGAAATCTCATGGTTTTATGCCATCCAAGGCATCGTCTCCATCTTTATGCCAACACTCATCGGCATCGTAGGCGACAAATACATTCAGCCTCAACGTCTTTTGGGTCTATGTCATCTCCTTGCAGGCATCTTTATGATCGGTTTGTTCTATATCGGCTCAACACAAGCCATACCGAACAAAGCCCTGTTCCTGACCATCTACACGCTGAGTGTGGCGTTCTACATGCCTACTTTGGCACTCTCCAACACAACAGCGTTTACTATATTAAAAGATAACGGACTCGACACCGTCAAAGACTTCCCATCCATCCGCGTCTTCGGCACCATCGGCTTTATCGCCACGATGTGGTTTGTCAACTGTGCTGCCTTCAACAACGGCCGCTTCATCATGACCCTCGGAGCCAACGATTTCAAATTCCAATACACACACTACCAGTTCCTTGTATCTGGTCTTTTGAGCATCATCCTGTTCCTCTACTGCTTCACCTTGCCACAGTGTAAGATTGAGGCTAAGGAGTCTAAATCGCTTGCCGAGACCTTCGGTTTCGACGCCTTCAAACTCTTCAAGAACCGTCAGATGCTCATATTCTTCGTGTTCTCCGCACTCCTTGGCATGTCGCTCCAGGTGACCAACAGCTTTGCAACTCCATTCCTCACCTCATTCAAAGAGGCGTTCCCAGACTCCTTCTGCGCCAACAACGCTACGATGCTCGTTTCGCTGTCGCAGGTAGCCGAGGCACTTTGCATCTTGCTGATTCCTTTCTTCCTCAAACGATTCGGAATCAAGGTAGTGATGATGATTGCCATGGCTGCATGGGTGTTCCGTTTCGGTCTCTTCGGCATGGGTTCACCAGACTTCCCTGGCGTACTGCTCTTCATACTCTCATGCGTGGTCTACGGTGTTGCTTTCGACTTCTTCAACGTCTCTGGCGGTCTGTTTGTTGACCAGAAATGTTCGTCCAACATCAAAGCCTCAGCACAAGGTCTGTTCATGATGATGACCAACGGCATCGGTGCCACCATCGGCACCCTCTCTGCCGGTGCGGTCATCAACCACTACTGCCAATGGAACGAAAACGGATTCCTCGTCGGCAACTGGCAAAGATGCTGGTTCATATTCGCCTCATTCGCCCTCGTGGTACTCATTTTGTTCAAATTCCTGTTTAAGGAAAACACCACAACACAAAACGACTAAGACATTATGGCAGAAACAAATATGGTTCTGCGAACCGAACATCTCTTCAAAATCTACGGCAAACGCACCGTGGTGAACGACGTTTCCATTGAGGTTCACCAAGGCGAGATTGTCGGTCTGTTGGGCCCTAACGGTGCCGGCAAGACCACTACGTTCTATATGACTACCGGTTTGGTGACCCCAAACTCAGGCAAGATCTTCTTGAACGACAAAGAGATTACGAAATACCCAGTTTACCAACGAGCTCGCGCCGGCATTGGCTACCTTGCCCAAGAGGCTTCTGTATTCCGCAAGATGTCGGTAGAAGACAACATTCGCGCCGTCCTGGAACTGACCGACTTCTCTAAAGAGAAACAGGCAGAAAAGTTGGAGAGTCTGATCAGCGAGTTCCGTTTGGAGCACGTCCGCAAAAACATCGGCGACCGCCTCTCTGGTGGCGAACGCCGACGCACCGAGATTGCACGCTGTCTCGCCATCGAGCCTAACTTCATTATGCTGGACGAACCTTTTGCCGGTGTTGACCCTATCGCAGTTCAAGACATTCAAGACATCGTTTGGCACCTGAAAGACAAAAACATAGGCATCCTCATCACCGACCACAACGTAGACGAGACCCTTGCCATCACCGACCGCGCTTATATGTTGTTTGAAGGCAAGATTCTCTTCCACGGCACACCTGAGGTTCTGGCTGAAGACCCTGTCGTAAAGCAACGCTATCTGGGTCGAGACTTTGAGTTGAAAAGAAAAACAAGAGTGGATATTTAACCCATGGCACCCAAGAGATTTATCATCGAAGAACGTTGTGGCAAACACGACTGTAAGATTGTGGCAATCTGCCCTGTACAGGCGTTTCTTCAACAGCCGGGAGAGACTCCAACCATCGACCAAGAAGCATGCATTCGTTGCGGCATCTGCGAACGCGCCTGTCCGAGTCAAGCCATCGGTCAGACAAGAGACGAAGACTAACGCAACCGTCATAACACTAAGAAAGCAGAACCACACGGCTCTGCTTTTCTTATTTATATAGTGTAGCAAGCTACTGTTTCAAAGCGCGGTAGAGAACCTCAACAGGATGAAGCGCCACACGTCCCGTGCCGGCAAGAATCTGCTCGCGACAACTCGTTCCTGGAGTAGCGACCAAAGCACTTTCACTTCCCGTTCTGATAGTAGGAAACAGTGTCTGCTCACCGATAGCCATTGAGAGTTCGTAATGCTCCGACTCATAGCCAAAGGCGCCTGCCATGCCGCAACAGCCCGAAGGAATCACCTTAACCGTATAGTTTTCGGGCAAATCCAACATTCTGCGCGACGGCTCAACAGTTGCCAACGACTTCTGATGACAATGTCCATGGAGATAAACATCCTGAGTGTCAGTCACGAAATCGGAAATTTTCATCACCTTGGCATCAATCAATCGACAGATAAACTCGTCATACAGAAAAACGTTTTTGGAAAGTTGCTTGGCTTTTTCCTGCAGTTGGTCACGAAGCAACGCTGAATATTCGTCTCTAAACGAGAGAATTGTTGACGGTTCAAGTCCAACCAAAGGTGCTTCCTCACTGACCAAATCAGCCAACAAAGTCACATTTTTTTCGGCAATCTTTTGCGCTCTCTTCAACAAACCCTTCGACAAAGCCGTGCGTCCGCTCTCCACATGCTTTGGAATAATAACCTCGTAACCAAAGTGCCACAATAGACGAACGAACGCCTTGCCGACCTCCACATCGGTCAGATTAGTAAACTCATCGGCAAACAGATAGACCGGTTTGCCTGTGTGCTTTGGTTGGTGGGCAAGCCACGATTTGAGCGACTGAGGAGCAAGTTTTGGAAGTTTACGTTGTGGTGTAAAATGAACCATTTTGCGAATCACGCCAGCCGTCAATGAGTTGGAGACAGCGAAGTTATAAAGTGAAGGACAAACACTTGCCACCTTTTGCAGCGTAGGCAACGAGGCTATCAGTCGTGAAGCCAGCGGCGTTCCGCATCTATCGAAATGGTGTTGGAGATATTCCGCCTTCAGTTTTGTGATGTTTACCCCTGACGGACACTCACGGCGACACGCCTTGCAAGAGAGGCAATTGGAGAGCACCTCAAAAATTTCGGGGTGGTCAAAACGTCCTTCAATATCACCGACCAACAACTCACGCATCACATTGGCACGCGCTCTGGTGCTCTGTGGTTCGTCGTGGGTAGCACGAAAGACGGGACACATCACCTCACCAAAAAGTTGAGAACGTCGGCAGTCGCCCGCACCCGTACACTGCTCTACCGCACGCATCCACCCCTTACGTTCCGAGAAATCAAAATAGGTGGGAACGTCGGCAAGCAACTGCGTCTCACGATAGCGAAGCTGCGAGTCCATTGGCGGCGTGTTGACAATCTTACCTTTATTGAAAAGGTCGTGAGGATCAAACCAACGTTTCACCTCACACAATATATTATAGACCTCGTTGCCCAGCATGAGCGGCAGAAACTCGCCACGAAGGCGACCGTCGCCATGCTCGCCACTCAACGAGCCACGATATTTCTTGACCAACTCGGCAGTGCGTTGAGCTACCGAACGGAAAAGTCGCACACCCTCCTCGGTCTTCATATTCAGCACAGGACGGAGATGGAGTTCGCCTGTTCCGATATGGGCATAATAGACACAACTCAAACCTAACCCCTTCAGCATCTGCTGAAAATCTGCCATATAGGCGGGGAGATATTTAGGTGCAACTGCAGTATCCTCAATCACAGGCGTAGGCTTCGCATCGCCCACCATATTGCCCAAGATACCCAAGCCGGCCTTGCGCAACGACCACACCTTCGTGATGTTGGCACCATAAACCCTCGGATAGGCATAGCCAATCTTAGTTTGGCGGAGATGTGCCTCAATCTCATCGGCTTTCCTCTGCTGTGCCTCTGGGCTCTCCTCGGCAATCTCAGCAATCAAAATGGCTTTAGGATGACCCTCAACAAAGAAACGATTCTCGCGCTGCGCCGGACTCTGCTCACTGAGTTCAAGGATTTTATCATCCATCAGTTCAACAGCTACCGGATGGTGTTCCAAGACTACCAAGTTGCCTTCAAATGCCTCCTCGAGCGTATTGCAATGGATACAGATCAATGCCTTCTCCTTGGGTGGAAGTGGTTCGAGATTCAGCTTCAGTTCTGTGACAAAGGCAAGCGTACCCTCACTGCCCGCCAAGAGTTTGCAGAGGTTGAAGCCATTGGGATTTGATTGGTCGAAGTAGTTGTTATACATCAACAAATCAAGCGCATAGCCATTGTTGCGGCGCGTAAGTTCCGGAATAGGGTAACTATCCGTAAGCAGTTGGCGCGTTGAGGAATCGCTCAACAAATCGCGAATCTGCCTATAGATGCTTCCCTCCAAATCATCTTGCTTGCATTTCTGTTCCACCTCGCTCGGCGTCAAATCCTTAAACACCACCTCAGAGCCATCCGACAAGATGACATTGGCACTAATCAGATGCTCTCGGGTACTGCCATAGCGGAGCGAATGGGTGCCGCAAGAGTTATTGCCTACCATACCGCCCACACAGCAACGGTTGGAGGTGGAAGTCTCTGGCGCAAAGAACAATCCGTACGGCTTCATCGCGATATTGAGTTCGTCGCGAACAACGCCCGGCTGCAACCTCACCCAGTGTTCCTCTTGATTGACCTCCAGTATCTTATTCATATACTTGGAGATATCAACCACCAGACCGCGACCCACCACCTGACCTGCCAACGACGTGCCGGCAGCGCGTGGAATCACCGTGATACCATGTTGGGAAGCGAACTTCAAAATCTGTTTCACATCGTCGGCATCCAAAGGGAGCGCCACAGCCAGCGGCATCTCGCGATAGGCAGAGGCGTCGGTAGCGTAGGCTATCTTATGGAGGGAGTCGGTATGGAGTTCGCCTTTGATATGAAGCGTAGAGAAATCAACGTCAGTCATTGCGGGAACCTTTATGAACGAGGGATAAGAACATTTGCTTGAGCTGGGTAAACATCTCAATCTTAAAGATAAGCGACAGGGCAACGGTGACAACCAGAGCCACTGCCATCTGAACAAAGACATAGGTCCAGTGGGACGAAAACGGAAGCAGCGTGGCGACAAAAGTGAATGCCGACACCACAACCGCCAAAAGCATCGGGCGGACCATATCTTTCAACTGCGCCCCGATGCCGTAGTCTACCATACGTTTGGAATAGAGAGCATTGATAAGGAATCCAATCCAATAATGGACCACGAAGGCAACGATGAGCCAACGGATACCACATTTAATACCGATGATGATAACAGGCACAAAGAGCAAGTATTTAATCAGTTCGGTACGCAGGAAGAGGTCGGAGCGTCCCTTTACATTCAAAATCAGTTGGTTGGTCAGGTGCATCACGATAGCAGCATAAGCAATGCAAATCATCGCGAAATAGAAAGAGGCGGGTTGCCACACCTCGCCCAACAATGCCGGAATGAGGTCGTGAGACATCGCCACCAAAACACCGAACAACAGAAACACCACGTAGTAGAACGGTTGCATCATTCGACGTAACGCCTCAACAAACAGCACATTATCTGACTGCTTTTCCGACAAAGCATTGTAGCCCACCTTGTTCAACATCGTAGAGAACGTGTTGGAAAGAACGCTTGTCAGCACGTCGGCACGGTCGTAGTAGCCCAGTTCTTGTTGAGAATAATGTTTGGCAATGATATGTTTATAGACATTGGCAAACAGCGTTGCGAGGGTGTTGACAATCATCAGTCGTGAGCCAAAGCCGAAGAGAGTTCGGAAACTCTCCTTAGAAAAGGTGAACGACGGACGCCACTCCCCGACTACCCAATAGCCTAAAGTTACAACCACCTGAATCAAAACCTGTTTGCAAACGATACTCCACACGCCGTAGCCCTTTAGCGCCATCACCAACGCGACGACGAAACCAAGTGTGACGGAGATGAAATTGACCAGAGTCTGAACGCGGAAGCGGTAGGCTTTGACCAAGATGGTGCGTTGGATGATAGAGAGGGAGGCAATCGGAAGCACGAGCATCAAGATTCTCAGGATATTCGTCAGTTCCGGCTGACCGTAATAACGGGCTATGATCGGCGCCGTAGAGAAGAGCAGCAGATAGAGGAACGTACTGAGGAGGATGTTGAACCAAAAGACGGTGCTGTAGTCGCGCCCGTTGCAGTCCTGTTTACGGATGAGCGCTTGGGTGAAGCCACCGTCAATAAGTACTTGCGAAATGGCAATGAAGATAGAACAGGTAGCCACCAAGCCAAACTGCTCGGGCAAAAGGAGATGGGAGAGCACGAGCATAGAGGCGAGATTCACAAACTGTGTTGAGAGAATCTCGACCAGATTCCAGAAGAAACTGCTGACCAACTTATTGCCCATGGATTCGTGCTTTGAAGAAAACAGCCACAAAAGGATGCCCTCTTGTGGCTGAAGGATATGCTTAAGGGATGAGGTTACAAACGACCATCAACAAACTCGCGCTCAACGAAGTTTTTCACGTCGTAGACCACTGCGCCGGCGGCTTTGTAGCGGGCGAAGTCGATGTTGGCAAACTCCTTATGAGCCACGCAAAGAATCACAGCATCATAGGATTTGGTCTTGTCGTAACCAACGAGGTCGATGCCATATTCATGCTTAACGACCTCAGGACTTGCCCAAGGATCGTGAACATCAACCTCAGCGCCAAAATCTTTCAACTCGTGGACGATGTCGACCACCTTGGTATTGCGGCAGTCAGGACAGTTCTCCTTGAAGGTAACACCCAAGAGCAAGATGTTGGCGCCTTTGATTTTCTTGTCTCTTTGAATCATCAGTTTCAACACCTTGTGGGCGATGAACACAGAGATATGGTTGTTGACCTTACGTCCAGAGAGGATTACCTCTGGATTGTAGCCAAGCGCTTTAGCCTTATGAGCCAAATAGTAAGGGTCGACGCTGATGCAGTGACCACCCACGAGGCCCGGACGATATTTCAAAAAGTTCCACTTGGTGCCAGCCGCCTCGATGACGTCGTTGGTGTCGATGCCCACGCGGTCGCAAATCAGGGCCAACTCGTTCATAAACGAGATATTGACGTCGCGCTGAGCATTCTCAACAGCCTTGGCAGCCTCAGCCACCTTCATATTTGGAGCGCGGTGGGTGCCGTTGAGCAGAATGGAGTTGTAGAGCGCGTCGACGAGGTCGGCAATCTCAGGAGTAGAACCAGAAGTGATTTTCTTGATTTTCAAGAGAGTGTTCTCCTTGTCGCCTGGATTGATACGCTCTGGAGAATAGCCACAGAAGAAATCTTGGTTGAAGACGAGTCCCGACTCACGTTCAAGCACTGGCACGCAATCTTCTTCGGTACAACCCGGATAGACGGTTGACTCGTAGATCACCAAATCGCCTTTTTTCAACACCTTGCCCAACATCTTTGACGCACCGAGAATTGGCGTCAGGTCAGGATTGTTGAAACGGTCGATTGGAGTAGGAACGGTCACGATATAGGTGTTGCAGAGGCGAAGGTCCTCAGGGTTTGCAGAGAAGGTCAGACCGATTTCTTTGGTGCTTCGGTAGAGTTCCACAGCCTGCTTCATGCCGGCCAAGTCGGCTTCCAAGGTGCTATCTTTGCCGCTCTCCAACTCATCAACACGAGCTTTGTTGATGTCGAAACCGACAACACGATATTTTTTTCCATATTCCACGGCGAGCGGAAGACCCACATAGCCCAAGCCGATGACGGCGATGACGCGTGAGGAAAGCACTTCTGATTTCATATTTATTCTGCTTTTTATGAGACGATTACAATATAGTTTCCGGTACCCTATCAATCCAGATGCACGCTTTGTGTGCATGGTACAGAAAAACCTTGCAAAGTTACCGATTTTTCTTCACGTTTTCATCATATAAATGGACAAAATAACCATCCCAAGTCAGTTTTTGTCGGTAAAAACATAACTTTCCAAATGAAAGCACCCGACCACAAACCGTTTTTGGCTGTCGACAAACGGATTTCAGTTTTCACACAAGCAAAATCGTTGCCGCCGTTTTGCAGCAAAGAAAAAGACAATGAAAATCAGAGAAACCATTTGAAAGAAGTGGGTTGGGAGAGCAGATTGAAGTCGGTAAAAACGCAGCAAACAATCTGATTCCATCCCTTGAAAACACCGAACGGAAACGCCGATTTCCAACATCTGATTTCCACTTTTGAAAAAAGGAGCGCCCAGACAAAATACTTTTTCCCCGAAACCAAAAAAATCTAAGCCGAAATATGACAAATATTCCAACGAAATTACGTAACTTTGCGAGGTCTTTTATTACTTGGGCGACATAGGTTCGCCACAGCCAAAGAGACCCACAAAATCGAAAATAACAACTTAATAAATAAGACATAATGAAATTTTTCATCGACACAGCCAATTTGGAGCAAATCAGAGAAGCCAACGAACTCGGCATTCTCGACGGCGTTACAACCAACCCATCATTGATGGCCAAAGAAGGCGTTAAAGGCAAAGAGCAAATCTTCAACCACTATCGCACCATCTGCGAAATCGTCAAAGAAGGCAGCGTAAGTGCTGAGGTGTTTGCCACCGACTACGAGGGCATGATTAAAGAAGGCGAAGAACTCGCAGCTATCAACCCACTCATCACAGTGAAGCTCCCATGCACCAAAGAAGGCATCAAGGCAGTGAAATATTTCTCACAAAAAGGCATTGCCACCAACTGCACACTCGTGTTCTCTGTTGGCCAAGCCCTCTTGGCAGCTAAAGCCGGTGCAACCTATGTTTCTCCATTCGTAGGCCGCTTGGACGACATCTCATCCGACGGTATCTCTCTGGTAGCTGAAATCGTTGACGTTTACCGTCGCTATGGCTACAAAACACAGGTCTTGGCCGCTTCAATCCGCCACACCCAACATATCATCCAATGCCTCCAAGTAGGTGCCGACGTGGCCACATGCCCACTCAGCGCTATCCTCGGTCTCTTGAAACACCCATTGACCGACAGCGGTCTCGCAACCTTCATCAAGGCTGCCGAGAGCATGAAATAACAAGAAAGTTCGGATTTTTTCTGCGGAAGATTCAACCTCTCAAAACTTTCATAGTCTAAAACACCAAAAGACAACACAGAAAACCTAAAACACAGCATGAAAAGAACTATCTTAATTGCCCTGTCGCTTTTGTTGTGTACCACCATGATGATGGCACAAGAAAAGAAGATTATGGAGTTTAAGGAGCGCAACCACGATTTTGGCGTAGTGCAAGAAGAACTTGGCAAGGTAACCTATATCTTCAGATTCATCAACACCAGTCTCTCGCCACTTACCCTGAAAAGCGTGAAGGCTTCGTGCGGTTGCACCACCCCAACATGGGACAAAGCACCTATCGGACCAGGCGAGATGGGCGAAATCACCGTCACCTACCACACCAAAGGACGCCCAGGCACCTTCCAAAAAAGCATCACCATCATCGGCGACGCTGGCAATGGCGAGTTTGTTGACAAGATCTTTATCAAAGGTCAAGTCCTCCCTGCAAGCGACACAGAATTAGTACCTATCAAACGCAAATAAATCAACGAGATAAAAAAACACAAAGAATATGAGAAAATTAATGCTTATGGCAATGGCAGCACTCTTCTGCCTCACAGTTGCCGCCCAAAACAAAGTAAGCGTACAATTCGACGAGAAATCACACGATTTCGGAACGCTTAAAGAAGAACAAGGCAAAGCTACCACCGTTTTCACCTTCGTGAACACCAGCAGCATCCCAGTATCTTTGAAAAACGTTCGCGCATCCTGCGGCTGCACCACCCCTAACTGGAGCAAAGCCCCAGTAGCACCAGGCGCAAAAGGCGAAATCACCGTAACCTATAACACCACCGGCCGTCCAGGCAGCTTCTCAAAGAGCGTAACCGTGACCGTCGGCACCGACGACGAGACCATCACCGAGTCATTGAGAATCACCGGTAAGGTAACCCCTCGTCCAAAAACTCCAGAAGAGACCTATCCTCACAAATACGGCGAAATCCGTGCACGCGAAGACATGGTTGACTTCGGTTCTATGTTCAAAAACAGCACTCAAGAGCGCGGTTGGGAAATCTTCAACACCACCGGCAAACCTCACACCGTGACCTTCACCAACGTTCCTGCACACATCACCATCACCACTCCAAAAGTGATCGTAAAACCTAACGAGGCAGGCAAAGTGAACTTCAAATACAACAGCGCTAAGAGCAAGAACTACTACACCACCACCGACAAGGTAACCGTGGTGATTGACGGCAAACCAGCAGGTCAACTCAGCATCCGTGCTACCCTCAAGGAGAACTTCAGCACCTTGACCGACGCTGAGCGTCAAAAAGCACCTATCTGCGAAATCAAACCTCTCAACGTCAACTTCCCAGAAGTAAAACGCGGCACCAAGAAAACCGTTGAGTTCGAAATCAAGAACAACGGTCAAACCCCAATGTTCATCCGCGCTATCAGCTGCGAAGACTCACACATGAAAGCAACTGCCGTGAAGACCACCGTTCACCCAGGCAAGAGCACCACAGTAGTTGTTGAGTTGGAGTCAAACTCTTACAAAGCAGCTCACTACAACAGAAAAGTTCACGTAATCACCAACGACCCATTGCACTCTGACATCACCGTCACAATGGAGTTCACCGTGACCGAGTAAACAAATTCTTGGCGTCCAAACGCCACAGATAACACCCTATGAAGTGGAGCGTCCCAATCGGGTCGTTCCACTTCTTTTTTCTTCCCTTCAAGAATCCAAAAAGAAAGCACAAAAAGGTGGGAAGAAAAAGCACTAAAAAAGAAATAAAAAGTGTATCTTTGCACACAAATTGTATACTTACAACATGTCAGAGTCAATCAACAAATACCTCGCTAAGACAGGATTCAAAACACTGGACCTCAAAGCAGTATTCTTCGACATGGACGGCATCCTGTTCAACTCGATGCCTCGCCACGCCGCCGCATGGACTCGTGTAATGCACGAACACGGTGTCACCACCTTCAAAGAAGAGGACGCCTTCATCCACGAAGGTCGCACCGGAGCCGCCATCGTCGACATCTTTTTCAAGGATGCCAAGAACATGACCGACGAGGAAAAACAAGCTGTCTACAAAAAGAAAACCGAGTATTTCCTTGAGTCTGGACTGCCCGACCCCGTGGCCAATGTTAAAGACGTGCTTGAATTCATCAAGGCACAAGGATTGGACATCTTCGTTGTCACCGGCTCTGGCACCAAAACACTCTTCGGCCGACTCGACACTTACTTCCCTGGCATCTTCGACCTCAACAAGATGGTGACCGCCTTCGACGTGAAACACGGCAAGCCAGACCCAGAACCTTATCTCAAAGGTCTGGAGAAAGCAGGCATCGAGCCATGGCAAGGCATGGTGGTAGAAAACGCACCACTCGGCGTTCGCGCTGCCGTGGCTGCCAACATCTTCACCGTTGCCATCAACACCGGTCCTATCCCCGACTCAATGCTGAGCGACGAAGGAGCCAATCTCCTCTACCCTACGATGAGCGAGTTCCTCACCGACTGGAAAAACGGCGAACTGCCTATCAGACAAAAATAAGTCTTCGGACAAAACAACATAGAAAATAACGATATTAAAAGTACATATATTATGTATCAGGATTTTCAAAAGCATCTTTCACAACAAATCGCTGACATCAAATCAGCAGGTTTGTACAAGGACGAGCGTCTCATCTGCTCTCCACAAGGCGCTGACATCTTAGTAAAAGGCCAGCACGTATTAAACTTCTGCGCTAACAAGTACCTTGGTTTGGGTAACCACCCAGCCCTCATCAATGCAGCCAAGAAAGCATTGGACGAGAGAGGCTACGGTATGTCATCAGTTCGCTTCATCTGCGGTACACAAGACCGTCACAAAGAACTCGAAGCTGCTATCGCAAAATTCTTCGGCACAGAAGACACCATCCTCTACGCAGCCTGCTTCGACGCTAACGGCGGCGTATTTGAGCCACTGCTCACCGAGGAAGATGCCATCATTTCCGACTCTTTGAACCACGCTTCTATCATCGACGGCGTTCGTCTCTGCAAAGCAAAACGTTTCCGTTATGCTAACGCCGACATGGAAGACCTCGAGAAACAACTCATCGCAGCCAAAGACTGCCGTTTCAAACTCATCGCTACCGACGGCGTATTCTCAATGGACGGCAACGTTTGCCCACTCGACAAAATCTACGAACTCGCCAACAAATACAACGCTATGGTAATGGTGGACGAGAGCCACTCTGCTGGTGTTGTAGGTGAAACAGGTCGTGGTGTTACCGAGCAATACAACCTCCGCGGCAAAATCGAAATCCTCACCGGTACACTCGGTAAGGCATTCGGTGGTGCTGTAGGCGGCTTCACAACTGGTAAGAAAGAAATCATTGACATCCTCCGTCAACGTTCACGTCCATACCTCTTCTCTAACTCATTGCCTCCAATGGTTGTAGCAGCAGGTATCGAAATGTTCGCTATGATGGACCGCACCAACGAACTCCAAGACAAACTCCACGCCAACACCAAATACTTCGTTGAGAAGATGGTTGCTGCCGGCTTCGACTGCAAACCAACACAATCAGCTATCTGCGCTGTAATGCTCTACGATGCAAAACTCTCACAAGTTATGGCAGCACGCCTCCAAGAAGAAGGCATCTACGTAACTGGCTTCTACTATCCAGTAGTTCCACAGGGTCAAGCTCGTATCCGCGTACAACTCTCAGCCGCTCACGAGACAGAGCACTTGGATAAATGTATCGCAGCATTCACCAAGATCGGTAAAGAACTCGGCGTAATCAAATAAATCTCTGATTAAGCAATGAAAAAGATTCTTATCCTTGGCGCAGGTGGTCAGATTGGTTCTGAACTCTCAGCTCGCCTCCGCGATATCTACGGCAACGACAACGTCATCTGCTCCGACCTCCGTCCACTCTCTGGCCCAATCTACGAGCGTGGTCCTATCGAGCGTATCGACTCAACACAAATCATGCAGATTGCCGCTGCTGTAAAAAAACACAACATCGACACCATCTACAACCTCGCAGCCATCCTTTCTGCCACCGCAGAGTTGAACCCAATGTTGGGTTGGAACGTAGGTATCGGCAGCTTGGTCAACTCTTTGGAAGTAGCCCGTTTGTTCGGTTGTGCCGTATTCACACCATCTTCAATCGGTGCATTCGGCCCTTCAACCCCACTTGACGGCACCCCACAAGACACCATCCAACGTCCAGGTACCATCTACGGTGTAACCAAAGTAACTGGTGAGTTGTTGAGCGACTACTACTTCAAACGCTTCGGTGTTGACACCCGTTCAGTTCGTTTCCCAGGTTTGATCTCTAACGTCACACTCCCAGGCGGCGGCACCACCGACTACGCAGTAGAAATCTACTACGCCGCAGCCAAAGGCGAGAAGTTCATCTGCCCACTCGGCAAAGACACCATGCTCGACATGATGTACATGCCTGACGCTTTGGACGCAGCCATCAACCTCATGGAAGCTGACCCATCAAAACTCATCCACCGCAACTCATTCAACGTGGCTGCAATGCACTTCACACCAGAAGAAATCTTTGCTGAAATCAAAAAGCACAAACCTGAGTTCCAGATGGAATACAACGTTGACCCTATCAAACTATCGCCGACTCTTGGCCAAACTGGATGGACGACAGCTGCGCTCGTAACGAGTGGGGCTTCAATCCTAAGTTCGACCTCGCTGCCATGACTGTTGATATGCTCAACATCCTCGACAAACGCTACGCAAAATAATAGTCATACAACTATTATATTACAACACTCTGCCTGCGGTCTCCGTGGGCAGAGTTTTTTTATCCGTAACACTCAACAGATTGCCATATTAACACCCAACAAGAAAGCATCGAAATTGAAACGAAAATATCATAGCACAAACCCACTCTTATCGAAAAAAAATTAGTACCTTTGCCGAATTAAAATAGAAGGTAAATAATAACACATAAACTCAATAAAAGCAATGAGCAATATCAAGACCCGTACCGAGAGCGATCTCATCGGTGAAATCCAAGTGCCTTGCGAAGCCCTCTATGGCGTACAGACACTCCGTGGTATTCAAAACTTCCAAATCAGCCACTTCCGTTTGAGCGAGTACCCACTCTTCATCAAAGGTTTGGCTTATACAAAATTGGCCGCTGTTGAAGCAAACCATCAGCTTGGTCTTATCCCAGACGACATGTTCAAAGCAATGGTACAAGCTTGCCGCGAACTCCTCGAGGGTAAACACCACGACCAATTCCCTATCGACATGATTCAAGGCGGTGCTGGCACAACTACCAACATGAACGCCAACGAGGTAATCGCTAACCGCGCCCTCGAAATCATGGGTTACGAGCGTGCCGACTACAAACACTGCTCACCAAACGACCACGTAAACTGCGCTCAGTCAACCAACGACGCATATCCAACCGCAATCCACATCGGTCTCTGGTATTCAAATAAAGTGCTCATCGAGCACCTCCAACAACTCATCGACTCATTCGAGAAGAAAGCTAAAGAGTTTGAGAACGTTATCAAAATGGGTCGTACCCAATTGCAGGATGCCGTTCCTATGACTCTCGGCCAGACATTCCACGGCTTCGCTTCTATCCTCCGCGATGAGATCAAGAACCTCAACTTCGCTGCTACCGACTTCCTCACCATCAACATGGGTGCAACTGCCATCGGTACAGGTATCTGCGCTGAGCCAGGCTACGCTGAGAAATGTGTTGCTGCTCTCGCTGCAGAAACCAAAGAGGCATTCGTTCTTACCGAAGACCTCGTTGGTGCTACTTCTGACACTTCATGCCTCGTTGGCTACTCAGGCGCAATGCGTCGCGTAGCTGTGAAGATGAACAAAATCTGTAACGACCTCCGTCTCATCTCATCAGGTCCACGTTGCGGTCTCGGCGAAATCAACCTCCCAGCTATGCAACCAGGTTCATCAATCATGCCAGGTAAAGTTAACCCAGTTATCCCTGAGGTAATGAACCAAGTAGCTTACAAAGTAATGGGTAACGACGCATGCGTTGCTATGAGCGGTGAAGCTGCTCAAATGGAGCTCAATGCTATGGAACCTGTTATGGCACAATGCTGCTTCGAGAGTGTTGAGTTGCTCTGCAACGGCTTCGACACCCTCCGCACCCTCTGCGTTGACGGCATCACCGCTAACGTTGAGCACTGCCGCCAAAACGTTCACAACAGCATCGGCGTTGTAACAGCTTTGAACCCAATCATCGGCTACAAAAACTCAACCAAGATTGCTAAAGAGGCTTTGGCTACCGGTCGTGGCGTTTACGAGTTGGTACTCGAGCACGGCGTTCTCACCAAAGAGGAACTCGACGAAATCCTCAAACCTGAGAACATGATCAAGCCAGTAAAACTTGACATCAAACCACGTCGCTAATCTTCCCTATATAAACGACAAGAGTGCATCTCCTCGGAGATGCACTCTTTTTATATATATGTATAAAAGACTAACGGATATACTTGCTGAGGTGAGCCACTGCCTGCTCTATGAGTTCGTCGCGACCTTCAGCAATGGCTGCACTATCTAAGGTAACTTCGACGTCTGGGTCCACGCCAAACTCCGTAGTATTCATCTCAGCATCATACATCGGAACAGCGGAGAAACGGACCATCCAACCGCAAGGCAGCTCCGACGAAAGTGGCATGCCGCCACCACCGCCAGTTTTGCCACCCATCACGATGACACGAGGCGCCATCTTCACACGATTTACGAAGTCGTTGGTAGCACTGTAGCTGCGGCGGTTGCAAAGCACCACAACATGACGAGTACTCCAATCTATCGGTGCATTCTTGGGGTCCGTATAAAGTGGTTCGGGGGCAGAGAAATCGCTGTGACCCGGACCAGTCTTATGGGCAATATATCCTGTGATGGTTCGTTCGGTGAAAAACGAGGCTGCAAACTGAGAACTATATTCCAAACTGCCGCCGCCATTGTTACGCACGTCGATGATGATGCCCCTACATTTTGAAAACAGTGCATCAATATACTTCAAGCCATAGGCTGAGATAGCGTTGGAGAACGACTCATAACGAATATAACCAACCTTTCCATCGGCAATCAGTTTGTACTGAAAGCCAGCGCTTACTCGGTAATCAGAGCCAAGATAACGGTCAGAATAGAGAATTGTTGACGAGAAGTTTTCGGGATAATCTTCGTACCAACCACGACAACGTGAGACATCAAACGGTGCGTAGAGATTGACGTGTCCATCTTGCAGCGTGTCAAGCATCTGGGCCAACACATCGAAGAGTTCGAACGTAGTTTTGACCTCATTCATCTTCGGGGCATAGATTTGGCGGACACCATTCCAATCAATTCCCTTTTCATCAAGGTAACAGTATTTTGTATCAATGATTTCCCACAGCGCATTGAAATTGGTTTGTGGGGAGAAATCGCGCACATATCTATTATCGTGGCACCCCGAAATCAAGCAAACCACAGCCATCAGCCAAAGTGTCACACACACGTTTCTTAAACTCTTATTCGTTGCCATCATACTTTATATTCCTGTTGTATAGTTATATAGCTGTTTTCCGCTCAGCGATTTGAAGTAAGTCACGAAGCCGATGCCGCCCATTAGTTCCGAGCGGCTGAACTTCAGATTGTTGGCATGCCAAGCAGCCTGATGGTGTTGCATCTGCAATCGTAAAGTGCAGTGTTTAAGCACGAAATCGACGTTCACATTACCTCTGACAGACAGGTTGTTGTGCACGCTTGCAAAGTGAGCTACGTTGTGAAGATTGCCAAGCCACATCTCGTAGTACGACTCGCCCATCTCCGGCACAAACATAGCGCCCAAGAGCGGAGTCTCAAGATCGTAGGATAGTTTCATGATAAAACGATTGTGCTCAACAAGATACCCCACATGAGCAGCAGCACCGATAGTCAAGGAACCGTCGCCAGAGGCTGGGTTGTTGACGTTGCGACTGCCAAACTTCACCATGAAATCGGCGCCAGCAACTCCACCAACAGCCACCTCAAAGTTCTTAATCGGGTAAAAGAAATATCGCACACCATAAGCCGCTGAGGCAGAGACCGTATTAAGTCTCACAGTGCCAGAGCGGTTGATAACTTCGCCATAACCAACATTCCAACGGTTGTACCAAGCGAGTTGCTCAGGGTGTTTCTGAAAGAAACGACCATAGTCGAAGTTCAACTGCGTTTTCCACACATACGATTTTGAGTTAATACTTACCGTTTATGACCTTAAGAAGAATATAAGCTTCGACTCCAATGATGTCGATGTGAA
>CALEJM010000312.1 GCA_937898265.1 uncultured Porphyromonadaceae bacterium | reverse complement strand
GTATGTTGATGAGGATGTCTGGGTCGTGAACGCTGATGGTTGGACGGTCGCCGTTGAGTTCAAGGAGCTGGTCGCAGATGGCGTCCTTCACGCGGTAGGTGATGAACTGCGAGTGTGTGAACTTCTCGGAGTAGACGGTTGCATTGATGGCAAAGGTCTGTTTTGGACCGATATATTGGTTCCAATCAATCTCTTTGGTTCTTTCGTAGAGTTCGTCGGTTGAGGCGATGTCGAACGTCGAGATTGGTTTTAGGATACGCAAGGCTGCGCGGCAATGGAGGTTCGCCTTGTAGAGTGTCTCGAGGTCGCCTTCAAAAAGGATGGCGCGTTTCTCAACACTGAGTTTGGTAGCTCCGATGGCTTTTAGTTCGCGAGCCACTTGTTCTTCGAAACCCAGAAGGGTTTTTGCTGTTAATTGCATTATCTTGTTTTTAGTCTGTTTTACGTTTTTGTTGGGCTACTCTTTGGTCAACACCTCAAGTCCTCTGAGTACGATGGGGTCTTGCTCGTTGATGATGCGGTAGTAGCATCCGCTGTCGTAGAGTTTGCTGGCAAAGAGTGCGCGTGCGCTGAAGGCAATCTCGCTGTAGGCGGCTTTCCATTCGGCGTCGGTGCATTTCACCTCGTTCTTCTCTCCCTCCTTGCGTATCTTGCTCATCACGTCGGCTGGCACGGTGAAGTCGGTCTGGAAGGTGTTGAAGTTTGGGTAGGTCTGCTGCAGACTCTTGCGGTGGTTGTCGACGTAGTCCATGACAACGGTGTTGATGGCACCCTTGGCAACGAGGTTGCGGAAGAGCTGCGAATAGCGGTTGGTGTCGAGGGGCACGAAGATGTCGGGCATGATGCCGCCACCACCATAGACGGTGCGTCCCAGACGAAGTGTCTTATACTTCAATGAATCAGGGAAATTGATGCTGTCGAGGTGTTGCAGTTCTCCGTGCTTCAGACGGTTGTTGAGGTCTTTGTGATATTGTTCTACGCCCTCATCGTATGGCTTTTGGATGTTACGTCCCGAAGGTGTGTAGTAGCGTGCAACGGTGAGGCGGATGGCAGAGCCGTCAACGAGAGGATACTGACGCTGAACGAGTCCTTTGCCGAAGGTGCGACGACCAACGATGGTGGCGCGGTCGTAGTCTTGCAACGCACCTGCCACGATTTCGGAGGCTGAGGCTGAGTAGTCGTCAACCAACACCACCACTTTGCCTTCTTGGAACTGTCCGTTGGCAGTGGAGTAGCTGCCAATAGGTGGAACGTGAAGACCCTTCATTGATACCAACAGATGTCCGTCATCCATCAGTTCGTCGCAGACGTCAACAGCCGCTGGCATGGCACCTCCGCCGTTGGTCTGGAGGTCGATGATGAGCGATTTCATACCTGCTTTGCGCAGACGTGCAAGGGCTGAGCGGAACTCGTCTTTGGTGGTGAGTGAGAAGGTGTTGATTTTGATATATCCGATGGTTGGACGAATCATGTAGTCGACGTCAACGGAGTTGACAGGGATTTTGTCGCGGGTAACCACGTAGTCGCGGGTGCGGTCGCCTTTGCGCTCAACGCGTACGGTCACCTTTGTTCCGCGTGGACCGCGGATAAGTTTTGCAATTTGTGCGGTGGTCGACTTGTTGCCGGCAATACATTCTCCAGCCACATGTGTCACTTTGTCGCCCGGACGGATGCCGACGCGTTCTGCTGGACAGCCCGAGATGGTCTGAATGACAGTCAGTGTGTCGTGGAGCATCTGATACTGAATGCCGATGCCTTCAAAGTTTCCAGAGATGGTCTCCGACGATTTCTCAACTTCCTCTTTCGTCATATAAACTGAGTGAGGGTCAAGTTCTTTGAGGATTTGCCAGATGGCTGTCTCAGTGAGCTTTGAACCGTTGATGGTGTCAACGTAGTAGTCGTTGAGCAACGAAAATGTCTGACCGATTTTTTGTATTTCGGTCTTGCCAAAGTTGTGTTGTGCTGTTGCCGACGTAGCAATCAGCAGTGCGCACAGCACGATTACCGTATGTATCGTATGCTTAACCATAGGTGCTATTTTTCAACTTGCAAAGATAACATTTTTATTTCAATAATCTCTATCTGTTTCTCCCCCTTTGTTTGGAATGTTTTCGACACGAGTTTTCACTTCGTTCAGCCCGTTTTTTCCCTTTTGGGGTGTTTTGGATGGAAAAAATTGCCACTTTTCACCCAAACACAAGGGGGTAAAAATTGTGGTTACGACAACTTAGCGACAGGCGCTTTTTGAATATATTCTATTTTAGTGAGTTACGTTTTGTTACCCCTGTCGCTAAACTTAAAAATAGCCCCAAAAATACATCGGTTTAAGGAAAATTAACAGTGAACTATACCCTGAACTCCCTAAAATCGCCCCGAAATTGTTGCGAATTGCTCCGAATTCAACCTGAACTTACCCGAAAATCGGGGTCGTTGACGCGAACTGAAAATTTTTTTTCAGAAAATTTCAGGTATGACGTTATTTGGCATACCTGGACGCTAATTTTGCAGTCGAATTGAGACGCCCACTGACAACACGAAATATTTTCTTCAATTTTAGTATTTTGTTTTCATAGTTTGGTGTTTGACGTCATACGGTCGCACCAATGTGTTTAGGTTTTTTTGAAGCGGGTCGGACTGTGAAGCCTGATCCGCTTTTTTACAAAAAAAGACTCTCCGAACTGGAGAGCCCTGTTATTTGGAAGCACCATTGTTGTTGTGTGCTTGTTGTTTTGTTCTGTTGTTGGGTCCGTGGTGGTGATGGCGATTGCGACGATGGTTCTGCTGCGGTTCCTTTCTTTCTTTATTACTGTTAGACTGTTGTTCCCCTCTGTCGCTTTGTCGGTTGCCCTCCTTATAGTTTTGTTTTCCATGCTGCCTACCGCCCTGATGGTTTCTCTGACGGTTGCCATGACGATGTCTTTTCTCCTCTTCTACAGTTGGTTCGCCAGTGCCCTGGATTCCCTCGGGGAGAACGGCGCGTGGAATCTGCTTCTCCAAAAACTTCTCCAAGCGGCGAAGACGCAGGTGGTCGTTAGGCGATACCAGGGTGATGGCCTCGCCTTTGGCTCCGGCACGGGCGGTGCGTCCTACGCGGTGTACGTAGTCTTCCGACTGAGCCGGCATGTCGTAGTTGACAACCAATTCGATGTCTTCAATGTCAATACCTCTGGAAACCACGTCTGTAGCTACGAGGATGTTGATTTTGTTGTTGCGAAAATTAAGCATCACTTTGGTGCGCTCCTCTTGGGTGAGGTCGGAGTGCATCTGGGCTGCATCGAGGTGTTGACGAACTAAAGCGCGGTACACCTCTTTGGTCTTGTCTTTGGAAGAGACGAAGATGATGCTTTTGCCACGTTTTCGTGAATTGAAGAGGTATTTGATGTAGTCAATCTTTTGCGTTTCAGGAATCAATGCGATTGATTGCACGATGTTTTCTGCAGGTTTGGATACGGCTATTTTGACCTCTTTGGGGTCGTACAACACCTCTCGCGCAAGTTTTTCTACGTCTTTTGGGAAGGTGGCAGAGAACATGAGTGTTTGGCGACCTGAAGGGAGATGCGATATGATTTCCATGATATCGTCGTAGAAACCAATGTCAAGCATACGGTCGGCTTCGTCAAGCACAAGGTAGTCAACGGCTGAAAGATCTACGTCTTGCATGCGAAGAATGGATAGCAGTCGACCAGGAGTGGCTACTACGATATCGCAGCCTTGTTTTAATGCACGCTGCTGCTGACTGAAAGCTATGCCGTCATTGCCTCCGTAAACAGCTATCCAAGAGGTGTCTTGGTAGAAGGCAAATCCTTCAATGAGTTGGTTGACCTGCAGGGCGAGTTCGCGTGTGGGCACAAGGATGAGTGCATTGACCTTACCTTCTTCGTGGGTGTAGCGGGAGAGTTGCTCAAGCACAGGAAGCAGATAGGCAGCTGTTTTGCCGGTGCCGGTCTGTGCCGATGCAAGCAAGTCGTAACCCTCCAATGCCAACGGAATGGCACGCTCCTGAACAGGTGTACATTCCACAAAGTTCATGGCATCGAGGCCATCGAGGAGGTCGTCGTTGATATCTAATTCGTAGAATTTCATGTTTAAATAAAGAAAGGCTGAGTCGGATGGCTCAGCCTTATATGGGACGAACTATAATTAGTCGTTGATGATGTCGAAACCGCAGTAAGGAACCAACGCTTTTGGAATGCGGATGCCTTCTGGAGTCTGGTTGTTTTCGAGCAGAGCAGCGAGAATGCGTGGCAAAGCGAGTGCTGAACCGTTGAGTGTGTGGCAAAGCTCAATCTTACCTTCTGCGTTACGATAGCGGCATTTCAAACGGTTGGCCTGATAGTTCTCGAAGTTGGAGACGGAGCTCACTTCCAACCAACGTTTCTGCGCTGCAGAGTAAACCTCGAAGTCGAAGCAGAGTGAAGCGGTGAAACTCATATCGCCGCCGCAGAGACGGAGAATGCGGTATGGCAACTCAAGTTTCTTGAGCAGACCTTCAACGTGGTCGAGCATCTCTTTGTGTGATGCCTCTGAGTGCTCTGGGGTGTCGATGCGAACGATTTCGATTTTTGAGAATTCGTGCAGACGGTTCAAGCCGCGAACATCCTTGCCGTAAGAGCCAGCCTCACGACGGAAACACTCGGTGTAAGCACAGTTCTTGATAGGGAGTTGCTTCTCGTTGAGGATGACGTCGCGATAGATGTTGGTCACAGGAACTTCAGCAGTAGGAATGAGGTAGAGATCATCGAGTTGGCAGTGATACATCTGACCCTCTTTGTCTGGCAATTGACCAGTTCCGTAGCCTGAAGCAGCGTTCACAACGGTAGGAGGCATGATTTCGGTGTAGCCTGAGTTGCGAGCCTCGTCAAGGAAGAAGTTGATGAGGGCGCGTTGTAGGCGGGCGCCTTTGCCGATATAGACAGGGAAGCCGGCACCAGAAATTTTAACGCCAAGTTCGAAGTCAATGAGGTTGTATTTTGAGGCGAGTTCCCAGTGAGGAAGAGCGTCTTCGCCAAGTTCTGGGATAACGCCTTCGCGTTTTTCTTCTACGTTGTCTTCTGCTGTCTTGCCTTCTGGAACGGTTTCGTGTGGCAAGTTTGGAATCTGCAGCAGCAACTCTTTTATCTTTTCAGAAGCCTCGTCCATCTTAGCGGAGAGAATCTTACTGTTTTCTTTCAATGTGGCAGTCTGTGCCTTAGCCTCTTCGGCTTCAGCTTTCTTGCCTTCTTTCATGAACGCTCCGATAGATTTGGAGAGTTTGTTCATGGTGGCAAGGGTGTCATCAAGTTCTTTTTGGGTAGAACGACGGATTTCGTTCTGTGCGATGACTGCGTCAATCATCTCTTCAGCATTGGCAAAATGCTTTTTCCCGAGGCGGCGAATGACGTCTTCGCGGTTCTCAAGGATGGTCTTTAACGTTAACATAGCAATTATGTTTTATGTTGTCTATTGTTTTTCTTGTTTTATCAATCGTGGCAGATAATCGGTCTTGATGTTCTCCATGCTGTTCCAGATGGAGGCGCTTGCTTCTGGATTCAAGGCTTTCATATCCTCAACGATTTGTCTGACCTTGGCGCGCTTGGATTAGCGTTCGTAGGGACAGAGTT
>CALEJM010000311.1 GCA_937898265.1 uncultured Porphyromonadaceae bacterium | reverse complement strand
GTGATGTGCAATACCAACAGCACCATGAAAATGAGCGGCGGCACCATCAGCGGCAACACCACGACCGGAAACGGCGGCGGCATCGACAACGGCGGCTGCTGTCTCTACGGCTACGAGGGAGGCACTTATGTGGCACGCGAATACGACGACCACGCGGTCTACTCTCCCATCGGGACGTTCCGTGTGGCGATAGACCCCAACTGCATCCTCGTGGACTGTGGCGAAGAGCCTCTCGACCCTTCCGACACCATCAGCAGCGGTCTGAGGCAGTATCTCGAGGGCCTTGAAGACTACCGTCAGCTGTTCTTCCAACTCAATACCGTGGTGACGGTTGAGCACGGCAAGGTGACCGCCATCAACCGCCGCTGGATTCCGTAAAGGACGAAGAACGATAACGTTGAAATGGGCGATAAGGCGTATCTTTGAGATTTCGAAGAATCGACAAATCAAGGACATTTCCTATAGCAAACAAAAAGCGCAATCCATCAGGTGATGGGTTGCGCTGGTTGTTTCAATGGGTAGATTATATAAATCCGCAGATTAGTAGTCGGCGTTCTGTGGGTCGAATTCGGTCCAGCCCTTCAACCAGTTGTCGTTGGTGGAGAAGGCACCGATATATCCAACGCTTTCAAACCATGTGCCAAGGAGAGGATCGCTGAAGCTGGCACCACTGAGAAGCGGTGAGCCCGACTGTGGGAGATAGTCGGCACCGGCGTAGTAGCCCGAGGTAAGCATGAGGTCGTCAATGTCAGGGAAGAGGCGGTTGCCGGTCTGAGCCTTGAAGAACGTGGAACTGAAGGACTCCTGGTCTTGATTGAACACGGTCTTGTTGACAGCATCGTAGAGCACGTCCTCATAGACTTTATTGGCGTCGCTGCCTGTGATGCCCATGCCGGCAAAGACGATGTTCTGGAGTCGGAGCGTGCCGTTTTTTGCCATCTCTTGGGTGTTGCCCTTCTCGCCGTCGATAATAAGGCCGATAGGATAGCCTACAGCCACTGAGTTGAAGCAGGCAAGACGACTACTGCGACGAATCTGCATCGCAGCCTGGAATTTGCCCAGAGCAGAGCCGTTCTGTGGGAACATGGAACCGCCGTTGATGTAATCGGGGGTGTTCTCGAAGCCATCGCGACCGATTGGGCCAACGAAGGTGACGTTGGAGAAGACGGCCGAGGTGAAAGGCTCGGTGAGTGAGCCGTCGGCATCGTTGTCGCTCTCGAAACCGTTGGATTGTGAGGTATCGGCAATACGAGGGTCGCGGATGGAGAGGGCATATTGCACACGGCCGCAGAAGCCGTTGTCGGTGTCGAACTCGTCGTCCCAACCGTTGTAGGCCACGAGGTAGCGACAGTTGACATTGCCACCGAACCACTCGAAGGAGTCGTCGTTGGAGTAGCTGACCTGGACGTGGTCAAACTGTGTGCCGGCGCCTACGCTGCCGAGGGTGATGCCGTTGATCTCCTTATCCTTCTGGAATGGGTAGCCAGCAAACTCCACGCGAACATAGGAGATGACACCGCTGTTGTCGTTGGCATCGGAACCACCGTGTTTGGTGCGAGGACCGCCCTCAATTTGCTGACCGAGGATGCCTTTGTTGTTATTGCTTCGACCGCAGATGATAAGTCCGCCCCAATCGCCAGGTTTGCGTTGACCCTTAGCTTGTGCCGAAGTGAAAACAATAGGGTTGCTCTCGGTGCCACGGGCAATGAGTTTGCCGCCCGGCTCAACGATGAGGGAAGCAGCCGACTCCTTCTCGCCTTTGATGATACAGCCTGGCTCGATGGTGAGTTCAGCCCCCTCTGCCACATAGATCCAGCCTTTCATGAGGTAGGTACCCTGATGGAGGGTCTGCTTGCCTGTGAAGATAAATTCTTTGTCGCCATTGCCAAGAACGGTGCCAAGGAGGTCTTCGCTGCCATCGGTTGAGAAGGTGATGTGGTTGCATGTCTTGATGCTGCCATCGGTGCCCCAGACATATTCTGTGGTAGGGTCGATAGGTTCAACGGGTTCTGGACCGCACGCAGGAGTGCAGAGCATCACGCCAGTGGCCGCAAGGGCCATGAGAAAGTGTTTTGTGTTCATTTGTTGTTGTTTATGTGAAACATCTGTGGAGGGTTGTCCTCCTTTTTTTTATTTATTTATCCATTTTGTAAGAAAGGGTCAAGAGAATGGTCTGACCGGGACGGAAACTGCGGGTGACCTGCTCTACGATGCCGGAAGGGGTCTGCTCGAACTGTTTGAAGCGCACGGGCTGTGCGATGAGGTCGCGAACGGAGAGTCGGAGGTTGAAGTTGCCAAGCTGCTTGCTGAGGTTGACGTCGAGACGGTGTCGCGGCATCTCGTAGCTGTCGGGCACACGCACCTCGGTGACACCGCTGCCCACGCTACGGCCTACGCCGATGAGTCGTTTGCCAATGGTGTTGTAGAGTATGGATGCCGACCATCCTTTGCAATGACCTTGTTGAAGATTGCCGTCCCAGAAGAGTCCGAAGTTGACGAGATAAGGCGATTGCCCCTGCATAGGTCGGTCTGTCTCCTTGCTACCCTCGGGGAACTGCACCCTCGAGCGTATCCACGACGCATTGAGCGAGAGGGAGAAGGCCGGGAGGCGGAGGAAGTCAAGCTGCTGACGGAGGTCAAGTTCAATGCCGAAGTTGTTGGCGCTCTCGGCATTGAGATAGGAGTAGATGAGGTCGGTGCCGCCAGCCACGGTATAGGTCCACTCGATAGGGTGGCTGAAATGCTTATAGAAGAGCGACAGGCTGACGATTTCGCCCGGATGGGGATACCACTCCCAGCCGAGGTCGATGTTGTGGATATAGGCTGGCAAGAGGTTGTGGTTGCCTTGCACATTGGAAGCGAGGTCGAAATCGTAATAGACGCTGGAGGAGAGTTCGCGGAACTCAGGACGGTTGGTTGTCTTGCCGTAAGCCAGTCGCAGTTGATGCTCGGGAGTGGCGTGGGCAATGAGGTTGAGCGAGGGGAAGAAGTCGTTGTAGGTATAATAGGTGGAGAGTGGCGAAGGCTCGTGACGACGGGTGTGAGACACCAGTTCGGTCTGCGAATGCTCGAAACGGACGCCACCATAAGCTTCAAGCCGATTGTTCAAGAAAGGGAGGTGGAGCGAGAGGTAACCGCTGAGCAGCGTGCTTCGGGCGTCGTAGTTGTTGCTCCAATCAACCTGCTCAATGAGGTAGAGTCCATCATTGCCATAGTGGTCGGTGGTAAGGAGTTCGGAGGTGAGGTCCATATCGCGCAGGGACTGTGGAAGCTGACCATTGGGCCACGCATAGGTGAAGAAGCGGGTTTGGAAGCTTCTGCCACGGTGCTCGGCATAGCCGCCCAACTGCAGCGAGGGTTGCCAAGAGGGAATCTTGAAGCGATGTTCCCAATTTACTGATGCCGAGAGGATATGCTCGTTGAGGTGGGAGAGTTCGCGGTTGAGGTCGTTGAGATTTTCTATCTCCATAGCTCCCGATTCTTGCAGATAGATGGTATAGCGTTTGCGATCGGGGAGATGACGGTTGGCAAAGGCATAGCCGAGATTCCAGTTGAGGTGGTCCTGACTGCCAAGGGTATGCTTGCCACTCAATCCGAGGTTGTAGGTGAGGCGACTTTGGTAGTAATACTCCGCCTGCTCCATGTAGTCGCTCTGCGCATCGTAGCCACGACGGTAGGTATAGCGGTCTTTGGTCAGTCGGTTGAAGATTTGCTTGAGTTCGATGCGGTGGTTGCCGCTGACGGGCAGCCAGACGAGTCCAAGCATCGCTCCCAGACGGGTGCTGTTGTTGTATTGCTGGTCGGTGGTGCGACGAAGATAGTTGGAGCAGTCGTGGGTAACGTCGTAGGCACCAAACATGTTGTTCTCCATCTCACGAAGCGTTTGATAGCTGTTTGTGTAGCTGACGCTGCCCGTAAGTCCCACGGTATGGCCCTGGGCTGTAACCCAGCGGTGGGCAAGGTCGGCAGAGATGCCGAGGTCGGCAATGGGTTTGCCAGAACGTGTTCGCCAGTTGGTTTCGATGCCGCCGAAAGGCTTGCTGTTGCCCGGTGCAAAGAGGCGCTGACGGAAGTGTGTCTCGGTGTTGAGGCCTCCGCTTATGCCGATGCCCCAGGAGTTGGACGAGGGTACGTCTTTGGTGTTGACGAGGATAAAGCCTCCTGAGAAATCGGCTGGATATTCGGGTGCCGACGATTTGATGACTTTGAGATTGTCAAGTTGAGACGATGGTATGATGTCAAAAGAGAAGGCGCGTTGGTCGGCTTCGCTGGAAGGAACGGCAGCTCCATTGAGCCATACATTATTATAACGCTGGGAGAGTCCGCGCACCATGACAAATTTCTCGTCGATGATGCTGACGCCTGGAATACGACGTATCACCTCGCTTGCGTTCTTGTCTTGCGACTTGCTGATTTGCTGTTCGCTGACGCCCGTCATCGTGACATGTGCCTCTTGCATCTCTTTGGTGGCTGCCGCCTCTGTATTGCGGAGAGCGGTTCCAACCACCACGGCGGTCTGAAGCATCTGAACCTCGGGTTTGAGTCGAATATCAACCACGACAGATGCCTTGATGTCTACCTCTATGGTTTGATTTTCGTAGCCTACATAGCGTATGATGAGGGAATGAGTGCCCGAAGGGAGCGTTAGCTTCTAGCGCCCATCAAGGTCTGTGGTTGCTCCATGGCCGTTTTCTGCCAATATGGTAGCTCCAATAAGAGGCTCATCCGTCTCGGCATCCATCACGATGCCTTTTACGACCTCAGCTCGCAAACCAAGGTGGATGCTGAGGAGGCAGATGAGCAGATAGATTGTCTTTTGCATAAGGTTCAACTGGGTTTTGAAATTCGCTGCAAAAGTAGAGAGGGGGTATGACAAAGCGATTTCGGCAGTATTACAAGATGATGACAATGCCGAGGTGTGTTTTTTCTTTATATTGTAGTGCGTGGTGATAGATTTTTTGGTAATTTTGGAGCTCGTTATTTTTCCCTGACTATGGATAGCAGAACCTCTGAAATACAGCGCATCACCCTTTGGGGTGCATTGGGCAACGCGATACTCACCGTCGTGAAGTTTCTGGCGGGTGTGTTGGGTGGCAGTGCCGCCATGGTGGCCGATGCCGTCCACTCGGCCTCCGACCTCGTGAGCGATGTCATCGTGGTGATCTTTGCCCGCATCTCTGCCCACGGGAGAGATCATAACCACGACTACGGACACGGTAAGTTTGAGACGCTGGCAACGGTGGCTGTCAGCCTGCTGCTCCTCGTGGTGGGCGTGAAGATGGCGCATGGGGCTTGGGAGAAGGTGCATGCCGTGATGAGCGGTGAGGTGCTGCCGGCTCCCGACGATATCGCCCTCTGGGCTGCCGTGGTCTCCATCGCTTTCAAGGAACTGCTTTACCAATGGACCGTTCGTGTGGGACGCCGACTGAAGAGTCAGGTGGTGGTGGCCAATGCCTGGCATCATCGCACCGACGCCTTCTCCTCCGTAGGCTCACTCCTGGGCATCGGCGGCGCCATCTTCTTAGGTGGCGAGTGGACCGTGCTCGACCCCTTGGTGGGCATCGTCATCAGCGTGATCATCGCCGTGGTGGCTGTGCGTATGATGATTCCTGCCCTGAGCGAACTGACAGAGGCTGCCCTGCCCGATGAGACGGAGCAGCAGATTGCCGACATCGCCCTCTCCGTGGAGGGTGTGAGAGATGTGCACGACATCAAGTCGCGTCAGTGCGGACCCTACAGCATCGCCGATTTCCATGTCGTGGTGGACCCTCAGATGCCTATCCTCCTCGCACACGATATCACGGTGAGGATTGAGGAGAGGCTGCATGAGACCTTCGGCGACGAGATGGTTATCAACATCCATATCGAACCGTCGGAAGACTCATTATAAGGAGGGGTAGTTTTTCAATAATTCAGAAAAAAGTACACTATGAAAGAGATATTGAGGTTCCTGAGGGAACTGTCACAGAACAACAATAAGGAGTGGTTTACAGCCAACAAGGAGTGGTATCAGCAGGTTCTGACTCAATGGCATGCCTTCTGTGAGGAACTGATTGCCGAGGTGGGCGCTTTCGACCCCGCTATTGCCAAACTGACGCTCAAGGACTGCACCTACCGCATCTATCGCGATACCCGCTTCAGTCACGACAAACGCCCCTACAAGACCCATTTCGGCGTGTTCCTTGCCCCAGGCGGCAAGAAGTCGATGCATGCGGGCTACTACTTCCACGTGAGCACTGGCGACGAACAAGGCTACCCGGAGGCCCACATGCTGGCATCGGGCAACTACTGCTACGACACCGAGGCTATCAAGATTCTCCGCGAGGACATCAGCGACGGCTGGGAGGAGTTCAAGGAGAAGGTGCTCGACAAGGCACACGAGGGCTTCCACGTGGATATGGAAGGGGCGCTGAAGCGTGTTCCGAAAGGGTTTGACGCCGCCGCTCCCTACGCCGATTTCATGCGACTGAAGAGTTACTGCCTCGTGATGGATGTTGACGACGACTTCATCACTGCCCCCGACCTGGCAAAGCGTGTGGCCGAACTCTTCCGCACCACCAAACCGTTCAACGACTACGTCAACCGCGCCGTCGACTACGCCCGCGAGGAGGGAAGATAGGACGACGATGGAGGCCTGGGGAGAGACCCCCGAATAACAAGATACAGATTATGACTATAGACGAATTCAGAAAACACATGGCAGATGGTCTTCCAGTCGAGAACGGCTCGGAGGCTCACTTGCTTATGCACGAAATGTCGCAACAGGCACTTCGCATAACAGCTGAGATAAACGGCAAATATCATGAACCAGCAGAACTTCGTAAACTGCTTGCAGAACTCTGGGGTCATGAGATTCCAGAGAGCATTGGCATGTTCCCTCCTTTTGGTACGGATTGCGGTAAGAACACTTGGGTTGGCGAACGCACATTCATCAACATGGGTTGTAAGTTCCAGGATCAAGGCGGCATTTTCATCGGCAATGACTGTCTGATTGGACATAATGCCACACTCTGTACTATCAACCACAATCCCGATCCAGAGCATCGTGGTGACATGACATTCAAGCCAATACGCATTAAAGATAAGGTGTGGCTTGGAGCGAACGTAACCATCTGCCCTGGTGTCACCATTGGTGAAGGAGCAATAGTTGCAGCTGGTGCAGTAGTTACCAAAGATGTTGCACCACGAACAATCGTAGGTGGTGTACCTGCGAAGTTTATAAAGAATACCGAATTGTGACCCTTCAAATAAAAAATTAAAATGTACATTAGAAGAAATCTATTGATGCTGTTGGGGGTGATACTCTATTTTGGATCAATGCTTGACTTATTTCCCTCATCTGATGGAAATCTACACTCGTTGTATTCTATTACTCGTCCACAAATCTTCAACAATGATTTTCGCATGCTCTGGACATGGATTGTAGCTTTCATATTCATGTCAGTCATTATGCTACTTATGCATAAACCAACGAAAATATGTGGTGAATTAGGATTATCCGACAAAAGAATTATCCAAAGCGTTGCCATTGGTTTCCTTTTCACATTACCCATGTTTATCGTCAATGCCATTTTCGGGCAATTTACATTTTCTTGGAAAGCAATAGGAGTAAGTTTTATGGCAGGCATTTGTGAAGAAATTTTCTTCCGAGGATACCTTTTCGGACAGTTGTTTCGTAATTGCCGTTGGGGATTACTTTCTGCATCACTCATTACATCTTTGTTTTTCGGACTTACGCATTTATATCAAGGACACGACATTATATCCACTTTCATTGCAGTTCTTGTAACCGGTGCTGGTGGAATACTATACAGCTGGATGTATGTAGAATGGAACTATCGCCTATGGATTCCTATTGCGCTCCACACATTTATGGATGTAGCTTGGATGCTATTCCCTGTTGGCGAAGGTGGTTATGGTGCTGCTGGGAATATGGTTACAAATGTGGGCAGAGGCATAACTATAGCTCTTGCCATTGGCTCAACTGTCTATTTCAAACATAGAAAAGGTAAAAAATGCTTTGATTTCAAGAAGATATAATCGATACAAACAAAAATAACATTGAGCAATGAAACAGACATTTGACTATCTTGAAAACGTGCCCAACATAGCAGCAATTGTATGCGATAAGGAAGGTATTGTACTTTACCAGAATGCAGTTGCTCGCCAACGTGATGGTGAGGTTATTGGAAAGAATCTCTACAACTGCCATAGCCCTAAGTCAGGTGAGAAGATCCGAATGATGATGCAGACAGGCATGAGTAATTCCTACGGGGTCATCAGTCATGGCAAGCATTATTTCGTTCAACACACACCTTGGTTCAAGGAACCAGGAGGTGAACTAAGCGGATTGATTGAGCTTGACATCGAGATTCCTGAAACTCACCCTACTTTTAATAGAGATAAAGAAGAAGGATGAGATAGTATTTTTTAGATAACGAAAACAATTAAAGAACATGAATTGTCCACATAGATCATCAACAGTAGGTGAAACAAACTACTTCGAGTGTACTTGTCCAAAAGAGTGTCCACGCCACGGCAAATGCTGCGCTTGCGTGGCTCACCATCGTGAACATGGCAAACTTCCTCATTGTTTGAGATCACAGGAAAACAAATGACACAAGACGCTGCGACATACTACGTTTGGATTGGAGCATCCTGTGACTATGGACATAAGGAACGAGCTGGTGCTGCTGCTGTTGTCATTGAACTGATGGAGCAGCGAGAGCAGAGTGGAGATTGTTCCAACTATGCCGAGTCACGACAGAAGAAGACCGAAGGTCAACAAG
>CALEJM010000310.1 GCA_937898265.1 uncultured Porphyromonadaceae bacterium | reverse complement strand
CGGCGGTGCTAAAGGTTTGTATATCTCGTCAGACCTCGGTCAGTCAAACTACTACGCTACAAATATGACCTCTTTCGTCATGGCGTATCGTACGATTGACTTCACACCTGGCACTTGGTATATCTCCTTCGACTGGAAAGGTTACGGCGAGAGTTCCTATGACCTCATGCGTGCCTTCCTCGTTCCTACCGATATCCATCTTGAGGCTGGCAACCCATACAACATGGCGTATGCCAACAACAGCGAACCTCCACGTTGGATATCACTCTCTGGCACAGGCGATGCTGGCAAACTCAATGGCGCCAACGACTGGACCACGCTCAACTATCAGCTCAACGTGACAGCCCCAGTGCGCTACAACTTCGTCTTCTTCTGGAAAAACGATAACGCTGCTGGTGCCAACCCACCTGCTGCCGTTGATAACATCTTCATTACCGACAACAACTGCACAGCTCCTCTTGCCTTGACTGTCGACACCATCTCTACCGATATGGTCGGCTTCTCATGGACCGCCTCTCCGGCTGGCGAAACAGCTTGGGATGTTGAGGTGTTGGAAGGTGCTACAGTTTTGGATGACACCACGTTGGCTGTTACTCACTACGCTGTCAGCAACCTCCTACCAGGTACAGATTACACACTTCGTGTCCGCTCCAACTGCGGTGGCAACGCCGTGAGTGCTTGGACCTCATTGAGTGTAAGAACAGACACCTTGCCAGACCCATGTCAAGCCCCAACCAACTTCCGTGTTACCCACATCGGCACCGACGAGGTGACCAAACTCGCGGACGGGTTGACCAAAAAATTCGCCGCCAACAAACTGACCCAGGACAGCATCAACTCCATCCAATCGACGATGGGCAAGATGTTCTTCCTCAAATGTATGGTCGCCGTGGCGATTGCCGCTGTGGTGCTCATCATCTACGTCGGTCTCCGCTTCCGTAAAATCGGCGGCTGGCCGGCCGGCGTAATGGCGATGGTCGCGCTTTTGCACGACTTGACGATTGCCTACTTCGCGTTCGTGCTGTTCCGCATCCCGCTGAACGACAACTTCGTCGCGGTGGTGCTGACCATCCTCGGTTACTCGCTGAACGGCACGATCGTTGTGTACGACCGTATTCGCGATAACCGCCGCAAGATGAAAGCGCCGCTTGCCGAGATTGCGGACAAGAGCTTGAACGAGACCTTCAAGCGTAACCTCAACACCTTTATCACCACCTTCCTCGCGATTGCGACGGTGGCGGTGGTTGCCTTCGTTGAGAACCTCGATGCCATCATCTCCTTCGCCGTTCCGATGGCGGTGGGCGTTGTGGCGGGCTTCTTCTCCTCTACGTTCCTGTGCATTCCGGCGTGGGTCGCCTGGATGAACAAACGCGAGGCGAAAAAAGCCGCGAAAGAGCGTTCCGGCGGCAAAAAATAAGCGTGTCTTTTGAAAATCCCCGCAGTCGTTTGACTGCGGGGATTTTTTTGGCAAAAACAGCCCTATTTTACACGATTTTTGCCTATTTTTGGAAACGGAATCGGATTGACAGCAACGAAAGAGATATGGTATAATAAACTGTCTACTTTATCACCGACTTGCGCGACACCGTGCAAGCCCATTTTATTAAGGAGGAGAAAGTATGAAGAAACAATCTTTCACCATGCGTTTGTTCAGCGTTTTGCTGTGCGTGGCGATGCTGTGCACCTTCGCACCGCTGACCACGCTCGCCAAAATGATGGAGCAAGTGTACGTCGGCGGCATTGAAGTC
>CALEJM010000309.1 GCA_937898265.1 uncultured Porphyromonadaceae bacterium | reverse complement strand
AATTATTTGGATTGACCGCATTTATCACATCTATTTATGCCATTTGATAAAGCCGACGTAGATAAGGAGTACGACGTTCATCATCAGCGAGTAAAGGATGCCCGGAAATGCCACCAACTCGTTGGCAAAGACGAAAGGACTTGTGGCAAGGGCGATGGCTTGCGCCGCATTCTGCATGCCGACTTCGATGACGATGGTGCGACGCTCTTTCTGCTGGAAGCCGAAGAGGCGCGAGAGTCCGCCGCCAAGGAGTGTGGCACAGAGCAAGAGAACGGTGACCACGGAGCCGAGGAGCACGAAGTTGTTCGTAATGACGTCGAACTTGGTGATGAAGAAGATGACGGCAAGGGTGATGAGTGCCGGGAAGGCTATCTTGGAGAGCACCTTGTCCATCTTGCCTGCTGCCTTAGGGGCAAAGCGGCGCACTACCATACCGAGGATGACTGGCAGGAGCACCAGCACGAGGTTCTGCTTGATGAGGTTGCCGATAGGGAGATGGAGCTCAGTCTCCATACCTACATATTTCATTACCAATGCCATAACCAAAGGAATGGTGAAGAAGGTGATGATGCTGCTGAAGGCGGTGAGGGTGACGGAGAGCGCCACGTCACCGTTGGCAAGACGGGAGAAGACGTTGGACGAACTGCCGCCTGGCGAACAGGCGATGAGCATGAGACCAACGAAGAAGGGGGCCGGCAGATGGAAAATCAATCCGATGGCGAAGGCGATGAGGGGAAGTCCGATGAGTTGGCCAAGGAGTCCGACGAGGATTGGACGTGGACGGTTTTTCAACAACAAGAAATCATCGAGGGTGAGTGTCAAGCCTAAGTCGAACATCAAGAGTGTCAAGATAGGCAGCACGATTAAAATTGCATTCATATTGATAGACTGTTTATATTATCTTATATTTCTCGCCAGCGAGTTGTGTGACAGCACCTTTGAACTCCAGCTTGGTGAGGAGCGCACGCAGTTTGTGCATCGGGATGCCGCTCTTCTGCATCAACACGGCTATCTGGAGCGGCTCGCTGCCCTGACGAAGGAGCGACAAGACGGCGGTCTCTTCGGGCGAGTAGGACTCGGCAGCTGCGGCAGCGGCAACGGGTTGGGCAGCGACGTCGTCACCCCACCCCATCGCTTTGAGGACGCTGCCTGCCGAGGTGGCAAGACGCGCCTTCGAGGTCTGTATCAGGTGGTTGCATCCCTCCGAAGCGGGATCGCCCACGCGACCGGGATAGGCAAAGACGTCGCGGTTGTAGTTGAGGGCGTGCGAGACGGTGGAGATGGAACCGCCTTGAACGGCCGACTCCATGACGAGGACGCAGTCGCTCATTCCAGCCACGATGCGGTTGCGCTGAAGGAAGTTCTTCGGGGCAGGACCAACCGAGGTGGGATACTCCGACAGCACTGCTCCACCCTGCGCGGTGAGCGTCTGCGCCGTGGCGCGGTGTGCCGAGGGGTAGAGGGTGTGGAGTCCGTGGGCCACGACGCCAACGGTGCGGAGTCCAAATTCAAGGGCGGCACGCTGGGCGTTGATGTCGATGCCGTAGGCAAGTCCGCTGACGATGGTGACGTCGGGACAACGCTCTGCCAATTCTTTGACGAAGGAACGGGTGGCAGAACGACCATAGTCGGTGGCTTTGCGTGTGCCAACGATGGCTACGTAGTGGTCACGACTGAGGTCGATGAGGTTGTTGGTATAGAGCACCAACGGCGAGTCGTCGCACTGACGGAGTCGCAACGGGTAGTTGTCGTCGAAGTAGTTGTAGCACTGAATGCCAAGACGTTCCATCTGCAGCATCTCTTTTTCGGCCACCGCAAGCGACTTGTCCTTGTTCTCAAGGAAGAGTCGGAGGGCATTGGGGGTGATGCCTTTGTCGACCATGTCGTAGGGCGACAGGTGATAAAGGGCTTCTGCCGAACCGAAGACGCGCACAAACTCTTTGGCGCGACACGGACCGATGCCTTCAATGCTGCTTAAAGCAATGGAATATAGCGTCTCGTTGGTCATTCTGTGGACTTTGTTTTGCTGTTGCAAAATTATCATTTTTTTTGTTCATAATCAAGCCAAATGCCGCCTGTTTGCTAGTGGGACTCCGTTTTTTTCGGTTTTCGCACCACAATCTGCCGTACTAAAACGACAAATGGCCAGCGAGCGTTTCAAAGGCTACCCACCGACAACTCATTGCGAACCGCTCTCCAGCTTTGCTGCCTCGCAATCTCCGTCAGCCGACCTATGAGCATCTATTCCGCCTCCAACCAACCGTCTGCCCTACGCTCCCAAGCAAACACGCTATGTCATAGACTTTTCGCTTAAAGAGACAACCTTTTCCATTTACGCCGACAAGCGTCGAGCTGACGCAAGACACGCTGCCGTCATCGTTCTCCAACTGCCCTTTCTCTCCTCTACCCTACGGCTACGACCTGAGGGCATAAAAAAAGTCGCCCACCAAGGTGGACGACTTTCTGTATTTGGAAAGCGTGAGCGATTACTCTGCAACTTCGGCTTTTTTCTTGCCGCCGCGACGAGTTTTCTTCTCTGCTTTTACTTCTGCTGGAGCAGATTCTGCTTGTACGCCGAAATCAACCAACTCCATCATACACATTTCTGCTGCGTCACCAAGACGGAAGCCTGTGTGGAGGATACGGGTGTAACCACCTGGACGGTTAGCGATTTTTGGAGCAACTACTTGGAAGAGTTCAGTTACGACTCTCTTGTCTTGGAGATAGCTGAACACCAAACGACGGTTAGCAGTTGTATTCTCTTTTGATTTTGTAATCAGAGGTTCAACGTAACGCTTCAAAGCTTTAGCCTTAGCTGTTGTTGTGTTGATACGCTTGTGCTCAATCAAAGAACAAGCCATATTCATCAACAAAGCGTGACGGTGTGAAGACGTACGACCTAAGTGATTATTTTTGCAATTATGTCTCATTGTTTATTAATCCTTGTCTAATTTGTACATTGATAAATCCATTCCGAAATCAAGACCCAAGTCCTTGAGAATTTCTTCCAATTCGTTGAGTGATTTCTTACCAAAGTTTCTGAACTTCATCAGTTCATTCTTTTGGAATTCGCACAACTCGCCTACGGTCTCAACCTCTGCAGTCTTCAAGCAGTTCAACGCACGAACAGAGAGATTAAGCTCTACAAGTTTCTTCTTCAAAATCTGACGGGTCTTCAATTGTGCTTCGTCCAAATCGTTGTCAACGGCAGAGCTGTTGGTCTCAACCTGGATGCCTTCGTCTGTGAAGAGAGCGAAGTGCTGGATGAGAATCTTGGCAGCTTCCTTGAGCGCTGTCTTTGGATGAATAGAACCGTCGGTAGAGATTTCAAGAACCAACTGGTCGTAGTCAGTACGTTGCTCAACACGGAATGGTTCAACAGCATACTTCACATTGCGAATAGGAGTAAAGATAGCATCAACAGCTATAACACCAATCTCTGGAGGCACATCCTTATTTTCATCTGCTGGAAGATAGCCGCGGCCTTTCTCAATGGTCAGTTCCATTGTGAAATTGGCAGTCTCATCCATACGACAGATAACCAATTCAGGATTAAGCACCTCAAAAACATTGAGTGATTTGTTGAGATCTTCTGCTTTGAGCTCCGTTTGGTCGGAAACGGTCAAAACAATTCTTTCTTTGTCGGCCTCGCCCTCAACAATACGTTTGAAACGCACTTGTTTCAGGTTGAGAATGATGCTTGTTACGTCGTCAATAACACCTTTGATGGTATCGAACTCGTGGTCAACACCGCTGATCTTAAGACTTGTAATTGCATAACCCTCAAGCGAAGACAACAAGATGCGACGCAAAGCATTGCCGACTGTGGTACCGAAGCCAGGCTCCAATGGACGGAACTCGAAACGACCGAACTTGTCGGTTGATTCCACCATTACAACCTTTTCTGGTTTTTGAAATGCTAATATCGCCATGTTATTAAGCTTTTGAATACAACTCTACGATTAATTGTTCTTTGATGTTCTCTGGGATATCCTCACGTTCTGGAACATGAAGGAACTTACCGGCTTTGTCGGCCTCGTTCCACTCCAACCAAGGATATTTGCTATGATTAAAGCCACTCAAAGCTGCGTTGATAACCTCCATTGATTTGTCTTTCTCACGGATAGAGATTACATCACCTTGTTTTACAGCGTATGAAGGAATGTTTACTACTTCACCGTTAACAAGGATGTGTTTGTGAGATACCAACTGACGAGCTGCAGCACGTGTGGTGCCCATACCCAAGCGATAAACGATGTTGTCCAAGCGGCACTCGAGCATCTGGAGAAGAATCTCACCGGTGATGCCTTTCTTAGCCTGTGCTTTCTTAAACATGTTGTGGAATTGTTTTTCCAACACGCCATAGGTATATTTGGCTTTTTGTTTCTCTTTCAACTGGGTTCCGTACTCAGACACTTTGCGACGACGGTTGTTGCCGTGTTGTCCTGGAGGAACAGTCATCTTTTTTGTACCCTCATTACCAAAAATTGGTTCACCGAACTTACGGGAGATTCTTGAGGTAGGGCCTGTATATCTTGCCATTGTTTACTCTTTTTTAAGGTTGATTATACTCTTCTACGTTTAG
>CALEJM010000308.1 GCA_937898265.1 uncultured Porphyromonadaceae bacterium | reverse complement strand
CGTATATTTGCAGAAATTGTTTTTGATATGGCAAAACCGATTAAAGAAACACCGATTTTAACGGGTAAAGACGCAGAGCGGTTCGTTTCTGAGATGCAAAGAGTGGACAATCTTAGTGCTGAGCAACGCAAATCCAATTACGCACAATTGATGGCTCAGTATAAGGACGCAACACGGAACATTGAAATTTGCCTCTGATGAAATTAGTCCGTCTGACTGCTGATTATCCCCTCCGGTCCTTTGACTGTGGAGATGAGGACCTGAATGAATTCCTTCTTGATGATGCGAAACATTTTCTTGCAAAACGCATCGCGAATACCTTCATTCTTGAAGATGAGGGAAAGATTGTTGCATATTGTTGCTTGCTCAACGATAAAGTGACGCGATTGGAGATTATCGGAAGTCAGTGGAAGAAAATCAAGGACACATTTCCGGACGGGAAGAAATTCCGCAGTTATCCATCAGTCAAGATAGGACGTTTTGCCGTCGCCAAAGAATACCAAAGCCAACATATAGGAGCTCAGTTGATGTCCATCATCAAAGCTCTATTAAGCGATGATAATATCTATTCGGCATTCCGTTTCATTACTGTCGATGCATACTGCTGTGCTCTCGATTTCTATAGGCACAATGGCTTCAAAGAGTTGACCCAGACAGACGAGAACGACAGCACAAGGCTTATGTATTTCGACATGCTTGAGGTAGGCAAGTAGGTTCGTATTAGTGCGTTACAATGAAATATGACAAATCCGCATCGTAATGGTGCGGATTTGTTTTCGGAAGCATTCCTTTAGCTTGATTCCTTCAATCGTGGTAGCCCGACTTTTTCTCAGTAGGTCAAACGCATCCGCACAGACGTATGAACCAAGAACGGAGGCATTCGGTGAGGATTCGTGGTTATCCTAAATCGAAATTCAGTTTTTTTATTACCTTTGCACCGCATTATTGCATTTGACAAAAACATAGAAAGAACGCATACAATACAATATGAGCGACAACAAACTTAGAGCAGCCATCACCGCCGTGGAAGCCTATCTTCCAGACGAGGTGATTACCAACGACGATATCGCAAAGATGGTGGATACCAGCGATGAATGGATCATGACCCGTGTCGGCATTCGTGAACGCCGCCGCCTCAGCGACCCATCGCTCGGCATGAGTTACATGACCACTCAGGCCCTCAAGACCCTCTTGGAGAAAAACAACATCGACCCATCAGAAATTGACGGCGTCATCTGTTCAACCGCCACTCCAGACATGATCTTCCCATCTAGCGCATGTATCACAGCTCACAACTGTGGCATCAAAAACGCTTTCTGCTACGACATGAGCGTTGGTTGCACAGGCTTTGTCTACGCTTTCAAAACCGCAGCATTGTATATCGAGTCAGGCTTCTGCAAGAAAGTCATCGTGTTGAGCGGCGAGAAGATGTCTGCCATCCTCAACTATGAAGACCGCAACACCTGCCCATTGTTTGGCGACGGTGCATCAGCAGTCTTGGTAGAGGGTCGCACCGACGGCACCGGTCTCTACGACGCCATCCTCCGTGCCGACGGCACCGGTGTTCCATACCTCAACCTCAAAGGCGGCGGCAGCTTGCACCCGGCCACACACGAAACCGTTGACGAGAAGATGCACTACGTCTACCAAGACGGCAAATTCGTCTTCAAATGGGCTGTCACCAAGATGGCTGACGTCTCATGCGAAATCATGGAACGCAACGGTCTCAAACCAGAAGACATTGCCTACCTCCTGCCTCACCAAGCCAACCTCCGCATCATCGACGCCGTTGCCAACCGCATGGGCATCAACCGCGAAGAGAAAGTATTGGTCAACATCCAGCACGTGGGCAACACCTCATCCGTGACCATTCCAATCCTGATGTGGGAGAATCTTGACAAACTCAAGAAAGGCGACAACCTCATCCTCTCCTCCTTCGGCGCCGGATTCACATGGGGCTCACTCTATCTTAAATGGTCTATCTAATCCATCCAGACAAATAAACACATATAGCGGGGAGCCATTTCGACTCTCCGCTTTTTTTATGGTAAGAGTAGACGCTAAACGTATAAAAAATCTTACCTTTGTAGACTAAAAAACAGCAACAATCAGACAATGAAAAATATCGCAATCGTCGGTGCCAGCGGTGCCGTAGGTCAGGAATTCCTCAACGTGTTGGCACAGCGCAACTTCCCCATAGCGCAGATGCGCCTCTTTGGCTCAAAACGCAGTGCAGGAACCCGTTACACCTTCTGTGGAAAAGAATATGTCGTTGAAGAACTCAGTCGCGACTCCGACTTCAGCGGCATCGACATCGCCTTCGTCTCGGCGGGTGCCGGCGTCTCCAAAGAATATGCCGACATCATCACCCGCCACGGTGCCGTCATGATCGACAACTCCAGCGCCTTCCGCATGGACGAAGACGTCCCCTTGGTTGTGCCTGAGGTCAATGCCGAAGACGCCCTCAACCGTCCACGCAACATCATCGCCAACCCCAACTGCACCACCATCCAGATGGTCGTAGCGCTCAAAGCCATCGAGCGCCTCTCCCACATCCGTCGCGTTCACGTAGCCACCTATCAGGCTGCCAGCGGTGCGGGTGCCGAGGCGATGAAAGAACTGCTGAAACAGTACCGTCAGGTGTTGGACAACGAAGAAGTAGAAGTGACCAAATTTCCTTATCAGTTGGCAAACAACATGATACCTCAGGTCGACGTCTTCATGCCCAACGACTACACCAAAGAGGAGATGAAGATGTTCAACGAGACTCGCAAGATCATGCACTCCGACGTTCAGGTCAGCGCCATGTGTGTTCGTGTCCCATCGCTCCGTGCCCATAGCGAGAGCATCTGGTTGGAGACCGAACAGCCCGTCACGCCAGAGCAGGCACGCGAAGCCTTCCGTCATGCCGATGGCGTCATCCTTCAAGACGACCCACAAAGCAAGACCTACCCGATGCCGCTCTTCGTTCAGGAGCACGACGCCGTCTACGTAGGTCGTGTGCGTGCCGACCTCGCCAACCCTAACGGACTCACCTTCTGGTGTGTCAGCGACCAAATTCGCAAAGGAGCAGCCCTCAACGCCGTTCAGATTGCCGAATACCTCCTCACTCAGGAATAACCCCCCAGGACCTTATATAAAACAGAAAGTCTCACACTGGAATCAGCGTGAGACTTTTCTTATATATCGCAAGTAGCGTGCTGCCGTTTACATCGTCAGCGTGCGAGTGCCGTCTTCGTTGACCACGAGCGTCACCACCACCGTGTCGTCGGGCAGCAGTTCCTCAATGTTCTCGGGCCACTCCATCAGACAGAGAGCGCCGCTGTTGAAATAGTCGAACAGACCGAAATCCACCGCCTCGCTGTAGTGTTTCAAGCGGTAGAAATCGAAGTGATAGATGACGTTGCCGTCGTTGGTCTCGTACTCGTTGACAATGGAGAACGTCGGGCTGTTCACCACATCGTTTTCCACACCGAGCACCTCGCACAACGCCTTGATAAACGTCGTCTTGCCGGCGCCCATATTGCCGCGGAAGGCAAAGAGCGTATCGTTGCCGATATGTTGGGCAAACGTCTGTGCGGCGTTGCGTATGGCGTCGAGACTTGCAATCTGAATCTCCATAAAGGTAGAGTTAGAGGTCGGAGTAATTAGGTGAGAAGCTGTCGCCTTGACTGATGTCGCCAGTGCGGAGACCCTTCTTCAGCCATTTAGAACGCTGAGCAGAAGTGCCATGGTTGAAAGTCTCAGGAGTAGCATAGCCACGCGCCTTCTTTTGGAGGTAGTCGTCGCCAATCTTGGCAGCCACGTTGAGACCCTCGTCGATATCGCCGTCCTCCAGCGAGCCGAACATCTCGTTGTCGTG
>CALEJM010000307.1 GCA_937898265.1 uncultured Porphyromonadaceae bacterium | reverse complement strand
TGGTGTTGAGCCACAGTCTGAGACCGTATGGCGTCAGGCTGAGAAGTATAACGTTCCTCGTATCGCTTACGTCAACAAGATGGACCGTTCTGGTGCTAACTTCCTTGACGTAGTTGACCAGATGCACGAGATGCTCGGTGCCAACTCTTTGGCTATCCAGCTTCCTATCGGTGCTGAGGAGACTTTCAAGGGCGTAGTTGACCTGATCGAGATGAAGGCTATCCTCTGGCACGACGAGACCATGGGCGCTCAATACGACATTGAAGACATCCCAGCATCTCTCGTTGACGAGGCAGAAGAATGGCGTGGCAAAATGCTCGAGACCGTAGCAGAATACGACGACGCATTGATGGAGAAATTCTTCGACGACCCATCAACAATCACCGAAGAAGAAGTGCTCCGCGCTCTCCGTGCTGCAACCTGCGCTCTCGCTTGCACCCCAATGCTCTGCGGCTCATCATTCAAAAACAAAGGCGTACAAACCCTCCTCGACTACGTTTGCGCATTCTTGCCATCACCACTCGACACCCCTTCTATCGAGGGTACCAACCCAGACACAGAAGAAGTTGCCGTTCGTCGTCCATCAGAAGACGACCCAACCAGTGCCTTGGCATTCAAAATCGCAACCGACCCATACGTAGGCCGCTTGACATTCATCCGTGTCTACTCAGGTCACGTAGACGCAGGCTCATACGTATTCAATAGCCGCTCAGGCAAGAAAGAACGTGTATCACGTCTCTTCCAAATGCACTCAAACCACCAGAACCCAGTAGAGGTAATCGGTGCCGGCGATATCGGCGCTGTAGTAGGTTTGAAAGACGTACGCACCGGCGACACCCTCTGCGCTGAGGATGCACCAATCGTACTCGAGTCAATGGAATTCCCAGATCCAGTTATCGGTATCGCCGTTGAGCCAAAAACCCAAAGCGACCTCGACAAACTCGGCATCGGTCTTGCTAAATTGGCTGAAGAGGACCCAACCTTCACCGTTAAAACCGACGAGCAAAGCGGTCAAACCGTTATCTCAGGTATGGGTGAGCTCCACTTGGAAATCATCATCGACCGTCTGAAACGCGAATTCAAGGTAGAATGTAACCAAGGTCGTCCTCAAGTAAACTACAAAGAGGCTATCACACGCACCGTTGATCACCGCGAAGTTTACAAAAAACAATCAGGTGGTCGTGGTAAGTTCGCTGATATCATCGTTAAACTCGGTCCAAAAGACGAAGGCTTCGAAGGTTCACTCCAATTCGTTGACGAAGTTAAGGGCGGTAACGTACCAAAGGAATTCATCCCATCAGTACAAAAAGGCTTCACCGCTGCAATGCGCAACGGCGTATTGGCCGGCTTCCCACTCGACAGCTTGAAAGTAACCCTCGTCGACGGCTCCTTCCACCCAGTCGACTCAGACCAATTGTCATTCGAAATCTGCGCACAAATCGCATTCAAGACAGCTTGCGCCAAAGCAAAACCTGTACTCCTTGAGCCAATCATGAAACTCGAGGTAGTAACTCCAGAAGAGAGCATGGGTGACGTAATCGGCGACTTGAACAAACGTCGCGGTCAAGTAGAAGGTATGGATACCGCTCGCACCGGTGCTCGTATCATCAAGGCCAAAGTGCCATTGAGCGAGATGTTCGGTTACGTGACCGCATTGCGTACCATTACGTCGGGTCGTGCGACGAGTTCTATGGAATTCTCGCATTATGAGCCGGTTAGCAGCACGATAGCCAAAACCGTATTGACGGAGTGTGGCGGTCGAGCAGACCTTGTATAAAAAACGCGCACGTACGCGTAAGGCACAAGCAAATGACTCTTTGTGCACCGCGTACGGCGTTTAATAAACAATAATTTATTAACAATAAAAACCATTATGAGTCAAAAAATTCGTATCAAACTGAAATCGTTCGACCACAACTTGGTTGACAAATCGGCTGAAAAGATCGTTAAGACCGTTAAAGCTACAGGTGCAGTTGTAAGTGGTCCAATTCCATTGCCAACTCACAAACGTATTTTCACAGTTAACCGCTCTACTTTCGTTAACAAGAAGAGCCGTGAGCAATTCGAGCTTGCTAATTACAAGCGTCTGATTGACATCTACAATTCTAACAACAAGACTGTAGAGTCCTTGATGAAACTTGAGCTTGCAAGTGGTGTTGAGGTCGAAATTAAGGTGTAATACACAATGAGAAGTTTCCCAAGGAGAGTGGAAAAGTCTAACCCTGGGGCGAGAACTTCTATTAACTGATAATTAATTAACAATTTTAATCACAGCAAAAATGCCAGGATTATTAGGTAAAAAAATCGGAATGACATCCGTTTTCGGTGCTGATGGTAAGAATATCCCATGCACCGTTATTGAAGCTGGTCCTTGTGTTGTAACTCAACTCAAGACGGTGGAGAAAGATGGCTACCAGGCTGTTCAAGTGGGCTTTATGCAGAAGAGCGAAAAGCACACGAACAAAGCAGAGGCTGGTCATTTCAAAGCCGCAGGCGTCAACCCAATGCGTTATCTCGCAGAGTTTGACGGTTTTGATCAGGAAGTTAAGCTGGGTGATGAGATTAATGTGAACATCTTCGAAGAAGGTATGTACGTTGATGTCATTGGAACTAGCAAAGGTAAAGGTTTCCAAGGCGTAGTAAAACGTCATGGTTTTGGTGGTGTAGGTCAAAGCACACACGGTCAAGATGACCGTCTTCGCGCTCCAGGTTCTGTAGGTGCGTGTGCATATCCTTCCCGTATTTTCCCGGGTACCCGCATGGCAGGTCACATGGGTCAAGACCGTGTTACCGTTCAAAACCTCGTTGTTTTGAAAGTTATTCCTGAGTACAACTTGATTATGGTCAAGGGAAGTATTCCAGGTGCAAAGAACAGTATTGTAACGATTAACAAGTAAGAAACAGTATGGAACTTAGTATTTTGAAACAGACCGGTGAGAAGACCGGTAAGAAGATTACTCTGAATGATGAGGTCTTCGGGATCGAGCCTAACGACCACGCTATTTACTTGGACGTTAAGCAATATTTAGCAGACAATCGCCAAGGCACAGCCAAGGCTAAACAACGTAGTGAGAACGCTCACTCTACTCGTAAACTCGGTCGCCAGAAAGGTGGTGGCGGTGCCCGTCGTGGCGGCAGCGATCCTGTTTTTTACCGTGGTCAACCC
>CALEJM010000306.1 GCA_937898265.1 uncultured Porphyromonadaceae bacterium | reverse complement strand
AATGTTTTTAGCGCCCCGACAATCGGCGAGAAGGAAATTACAGCCTACAAAACCGCCCCGACGGTCGGCGGGAAGGTTTTGAAGCGGTTCTTGGGCGAGGATGCAAAAGAAACGCACCGGCCGAGAGGGTCGGTGCGTTCGTTTATGGTTCAGACTGCAGTAGGTCTACAGCTTAATTGTCTTGTGAGCCAAGCTACGTCCACCCATAATGCGGAGGGTGTAGGTGCCGTGAGCCAAACTGCGCACTGAGAGTGAGGCTTGATTGCCTACTACGCGTTCGCGCATCACTGGCACACCGTTAGCATTGTAGATAGTTACGATGGCGCCATCCTCAGGCATGCCGTTGAGTTCGAGCCGTCCGCCCCGAACGTTGGCTTTCAACTGACGGCTACGTGCCATGGTGTTAGCCTCGGATGTGGTAGCGAAGAGTTCCATCTCCAGCTGACCCCATTGGTCGTTGGCGTTGGCGCCTATAGCACAAGCGTAGTACTCGGTGCCTGGAAGGAGTTCTTGCCATTCCCATTCGTCGGTTGCGTACATAACGTATGGTTGCTCTTTGAGGATCATAGCCACAGAGTCGGTGCCAATAGAGTCGGCATAGCTGCGTGTGATAAGACCGTCGAAGAAGTAGCATGTCTGGTCGTTAGGAGTTGCTGTCACATAGGCTGTGGTGCTGGTGATGTTGGTCACGGTAACGGTAACCACTGCTTCACCTGAGCCGCCCTGAGTCTCGGTGCGGACTGGGTTGCTCTGCAGCACTTTGACGCCATTCTCGCCATAAGCCATCACATAGAGGATGTGGTCGGTTTTAGGTGGGAGGTCTTTGAAGGTAAAGGTGGTGTCGCCCACGGTTTCTACACCGAGTTCTTCAACCATCTGCTCGAGGGTGAAACCGAACATCTGAGCCCAGAACTCAAGGTTCTCGCTGCTACCTGGTTCGTCGATGATGAAGACGTAGTGTGTGCAGCTTTCGTTAGGCTTGAAGCTGGCGGTGATGGACGTTGGGTTTACGCTGGTGAAAGTCACCTCAACGGCGGGTTCTTTAGGGTCGTTGTTGTTGATTGGATCATCGTCTGGCTTAGGCTCGTTGTGGTTGCAGGCAGCAAAACACAATGCCATGGCAATCATCCAGATTGAAAGGAGTGCTTTTTTCATTGTATCATCTGATTTTAAAATTGTACTTCGGTCCACTGTGAGTTCAAAATAACGGCTTTGTAGGTTTTATCCACACCGTTCTCTTTGACGCAGATGATGCAGACCACCTGATCGGCCTCCTCGGTGACATCCATATAGCCTTCGGTGTAGCCAATCTCGGCACCTTCCACCTTCTCGCCGTTCTCCCAGGTTTCGCAATAGCAACCCTGCCAAACGCCGATGTAAGGGTCTTGGAATGCAGCCACCATGGTGTTGGCCTCTTTGGTGGTAGCGATGACGTAATGACCGGCCTTTGGCACAGAGCACTCGCCTTCGCAAACAACATCGAAATAGAAGTTGCGGCCATTCATGCTGGCAGCCATACCGTCGTCCATGCCGGCAAAGAAGAAGTCGGTGGTTCCCTCGCCGTAGTCGTCAAGATAGTTGAGGGCTTGGTCAACAGTGATTACAGTGTAGTCGTCATGTGGCTCTTCGGGGGTGTTGTTACAAGCCACGAGTGCAAGCATCGCAAAGATTGCGAGCATCGATTTGAAAAGATTCTTTTTCATTGTAACGAAATTTTATAATGGTTCAACATATTGTCTCTGTTACCACTCCTCTTTGTACCAACCGCCGTTGGCCACAAAGACTTTGAAGTGACGGGTCTCGCCGTCGTAGGTAAAGTCGATATGATACTCCGAGCCATCAGGGCCAGCCACCACTTCCATGGTGCCTTCCTCCAACAATTCGCGGGTCTCATAGTCTGGCGTACTCTGAACATAGTCCATCACCGTGCTGCCAAAAACAGCAGTGCCGGCAGCGTTGACATAGCCAGCAAGCACGGTCATAGGCTCGCAAGAGGTGTTGAATGGATAGGTGCCCACTGGTGGGTAGTCGCAATCGGCAGGAGCAAAGAACTCAATCGAGAACACCTTACCACAAGAAGTGGTTGCGTAGCTCTCGTCGCCGAGAGTAAGGATAAAATAAGTAGTATTCTCTTTGTACCAATCGCCATAGTTCATGGCGTAAGCCGCGTAGACTGTCTCGTATTCAACAGGAGTTGGGTCGTTTGGTTTTGGTTTACAACCAGTAAAAACCATTGCCATAACCATAACGGCACAAGCAAGTGAGAGTAATTTTTTCATAGTGATTCTATTTTTATTTATTATTTTACAAATTTCCTGTGGCGAATCCACATCCGCCGCCTTTGATGCCACAAAGGTAAGCAAAATCCCGCAATCTACCTAATTCAAAACGAAAGAATAGCGGAGGCTGACAACAAGATTTATCGGCATCACTATTTATACAGACACGAAAACAAAACAAAATGTTGCACGAGGTTTTATTTTTTTGAACAACAAGACCCGAGAAAAGCACATTGTTTCGTACCTTTGCATCACAAAAAGAATCGACACAACAACTATGCCAGATACGTTCACCAAAGTTCCAGAACCTACGTTAGGCCGACTCCCGTGGTATCTCTCCTACGCCAAAATTGCCAAGCAGAACGGAGAGGTCACACTGTCGTCAACGCAGATAGCCAATCAGATAGGCGTCGATGCCTCACAGGTAGCCAAGGATTTCTCCTATGCTCAAGTGACAGGCAAGACACGCGTGGGCTACAACATCGACGAACTTATCCATACGTTGGAGGAATTTCTCGGCTTCTCACACGTGCACAAAGCATTCCTCTTCGGCGCGGGCAGTCTGGGCGCCTCGCTGCTCCACGACAACGGCCTATTACAATACGGACTGGACATCGTGGCAGCCTTCGACATCAAATACGAACTCATCGGCACACACATCAACCACATTCCAATTCAACACACATCAAAATTTGCAGAGATCCAACGCGAATCGCCCGCAACCGTCGGCGTGCTGACCGTTCCAGCCTGGCAGGCACAATCGGTGGCCGACCTCATGGTGGCTGGCGGCATCAAGGCTATCTGGAACTTCACGCCCTATCGTATCACCGTGCCCGACGAGATTGTGCTACAAAACACGTCAATCTACGCACACCTCGCCGTAATCTACAACCGACTCAGCGAAAAGAAAGAAAACAACAAACGATAAGATATCTATGAAAATTATAGGCATTGGGTGGAACTACCCAAAACACAACGACGAGATGGGACGCAAATTCGTTCCTAAGGAACCAACCATCTTCCTCATGCCCGACTCCGCTCTACTCAAAGGCAACAAACCGTTCTTTGTGCCCGACTTCTCAGAAGACGTACAGTACGAAACCGAGATCGTCTTGATTATCAATAAACTCGGCAAATGTATCGACGAAAAGTTCGCACGTCGCTACTACGACCAGATTGCCTTAGGCGTCGACTTCACAGCGCGCGACCTCCAAAACGAGGCTAAAGAGAAAGGAAAACCTTGGGCTATCTCAAAAGGTTTCGACGGTTCTGCCGTATTGAGCGAACCAATCAACCTCGCCGACCTCCCAGACGAGAACGCCATCAACTTCACGATGGAGAAAAACGGCGAGACAGTACAAGTGGGCAACACCAAAGACATGCTCTTCACATTCGACCAACTCGTGGCCTACGTCAGCCGTTTCTACACGCTCAAGACTGGCGACCTCATCTACACCGGCACACCAGCTGGCGTTGGACGCGTAGTGCCTGGCGACCGACTCGTCGGCAAAGTAGAAGGCAACGTGATGTTCGACTTCAACTGCAAATAAGAACCACCCAAAATAGCAAACAAAAGGCTGCAGGAACTCTCCCGCAGCCTTTTCTATTTGTATTTCTGCTTAAATTCCGATGGAGTCATACCGGTGTTGCGCTTGAAGAATTGCGTAAACGCTGTTTGGTCCGGAAAATTGAACTGAAGACTGATTTGTTGAAACGAGAGTTTTGTGGTTAACATCGTGTGGCGTATCTCGCTCACTATCGTGTCGTTGATAAGTTCCTTTGGTGTTCGCCCCGTCTCGTTTTTGCACACTTGAAAGAGATAGCGCACCGTGATATTCAGTTTGTCGGCAAAGTATTGGGTGTCGCGATGGAGAAACGACTCGCGGTCGCTGAAAAGTTCGTAAAATCGATTGACGAGGTCAAAGGATTGGGAACTGGTTTCACTTCCAACTCTGCCTATTCCATTATAAAATGTAAGATAGAGGTGTATGAGCAGATGGAGATACAGTTTGTCTTGCTCTAAGAGATTATGGGCACGCACCAACAACTGCAACTGCTGAAAGTCTACCGATAGCATCTGCGTGATTTCAGGACCCATATGCTCCGAGGTAACGAAGTTATCGAAATAGAGCGATGCATTGGCCTCGCTACCCAAATAGGGATAGAGGGTCACTACCATGTCGCGGGTGACGGGAAAGACGGTCAATTCAAAATCGCTACTTCCTTCTGTGATGTGGAAGGTCTGTCCATCGTGAACAATGAAGTAAACCGGTCTCTGAGGCGTTGCCGTCACCTCCGTCTCTTCAAAGTTAACCATTACATGGATAGTACCGGCGGTGAGTTGGCAAAGCCACTCGTCGTCAACGGTCACTTTCTTGATTGGCAGACTCATACAATCTTTTCCCTGATAGACTCTCATAGATTCCTTGTTTTGACTGCAAAGTTAGCAACAATTCCGGAAATATACAATTTTCACCCATTTTTATTTATAAAAGGAATTACGAGAAACGTAATTTTGCACCGTTAAAGATTTGCAAAGAAATCATGAAGAAATTTTTGATAGTCCTGACAGTAATACTCTCCGCCTGTAGTGCGAGAGTGGCTGACAATGAAGATGATATACAGTCGTACGAACTCATGACGATTACCCATAAGGAGTTTTCGGTTGAGGTTGAGTATGCCGCACAGATTCGCGGAATGCAAGACATTCGCATTGTTCCACGTGTTGAAGGATATCTTCAAAGGGTCTGTGTCAAGGAGGGCGAGGTGGTCAAACAAGGGCAGCTTCTGTTTGTGATTGACCAGGTGCAATACCACGCAGCAGTCAAGTCGGCACAAGCCTCTGTTCTACAAACAGAAGCGCTGGAAGCAAAGACACAGCAGGAGTTGGAGGGCAAGAGGATTCTGAAAGAACGGAACGTGATTTCCGACTTTGAGTTCAACCAAGCGAAACGCGACTTGGAG
>CALEJM010000305.1 GCA_937898265.1 uncultured Porphyromonadaceae bacterium | reverse complement strand
GTGGTCCACCTCCCACAGTCCGCCGCCGTAGCAGGTGCTGTCGTGGAGCGGGAGGAGGTCGCGATGGAGGTAGACGTTGCCAAAAATCAAAGTGCCGTCAAGCCGTATGATAAACTTGTTGTACATTGTCAAACTGTTTCGTGCTGCAAAGTTACCAAAACTTTTCCAACGAAAACGCAAACGAAAGTCGGTTTTCGTCGTTCTTTGCCGCCATTTGGAATCTGCCGTTCGGAAAATCCGCCCCGAAGCCGCCAAACGGCGTGCCGCAATGCCCCTTTACGTCCCGCTGTTTCCATCTCTCCGAGCGGCTCAAGATAATCTTTTTTCTTGCTGCCAAAAGAAATCCGATTTTTTGGATTCCTTGTGACTTAATTTGTGTAATTTTGTTGCCGAAAAAAAATATCAATACGATGAAAAAAATTGTTTTTTTCTTGACGATGGCCCTTTTGTGCCTTGTCTCATGTTCCAAGAACAAATCAGTCTGTAAGATTGATGGTCAGGTGGAGAATCCTGATGGTTGCAAAAAGGTTTATATTCAGCGCTTAACAGCAGATGGCTACGAAAACCTCGATTCTTGCACCGTGAATGCAGAAGGTAAGTTCTCCTTCTCTGTCAACGCCGAAAAAACTCTCATTCGCTTCGTTGGCTATGTGGTCAACGAGGAGGAACGTCATCAGGTTTTTGTTGCCGAACCAGGTAAACTCCTGATCTATCTCGGCGAATCAGAAAGCTCGGTGAAAGGCTCTGCTGAGAACGAACGTCTCGCAGAATTCAATGGCGAGGTGGCTGGCTTGATGCTCCAAACCTCTGAGATTGAGCGTCGTCTGTCAAGCGACCAAACCCTCACCGAAGAGGAGAAAGAGGCTATCTATACCGACCTCGAGAGCCTTGGCAATGAGGTAAACGATAAGATTCGCAACTTCATCATCGACAATATCCAGACTCCTGTCGGTCTCTACGCACTTCGCCGCAACCGCTGGCGCTTTGAACCAGAAGAGACGATGGGCCTGCTCGATCAGGTGAAAGACAATTTCGATTTCTACGGTTACGACGAAATCAAATTCTATATTGAAAACTACCGCCAATCTGCCGTTGGAAGTCAGTTCATCGACTTGACAATGAACACTCCAGAGGGTCAGCCAATGGCAATCTCTGAGGCGATGGCAGACAACAAAGTGGTTCTCATCGACTTCTGGGCAAGCTGGTGCGGCCCATGCCGTCGCGAGATGCCTCACCTCGTAGAACTCTATGAGCGCTACCACGACAAAGGCTTCGAAATTCTCGGTATCAGCGTTGACGACGACCTCGACGCTTGGAAAACTGGCATCGAGACCCTCCACATCACCTGGCCACAAATCTCTGCTTTGAATGGCTGGAAGTGCGAAGCAGTTGACCGTTACGCGGTTATCGCCGTTCCAACAATGTTCCTTGTGGACGCTGCCTCAGGACAGATTATCGCCCGCGATATCTACGGCGAAGAGATTGACAACAAACTCGCCGAACTCCTTAAGTAAGCAACCTCAAAGTGTAGACTATCACATAGACAAGCCTCCGAGTCGGACGATTTGGAGGCCTGTCGTATGTTTGAAAGGTTAACAAATTAAAAAGTTTTGTATTCTTGTCAAACGAATTAAACCTCTCGGTCTATTGATTGTCATAACATCGTATCTAAATATAGTATTGTATATAAGTTCGCATTTCTATAATGAAACAAATTACTCTGTTATTAACCTTTATGCTGCTGGCATTGAATCTTCAAGCCGCAGTCATCAAAGGTGTTGTGGTTGATGTTGAAAAACATCCTGCCGAATTCGTGACCGTCACACTTCACCTGCCTCAGCAGGAGAACAATATCAGCGGTGTGGCCACCGACCTCGATGGTCGCTTCCAGTTGACCAACGTTGCCCCAGGTAGCTACGAAGTGAAAGTCTCAATGGTTGGTTTCAACACCATCGTCAAAACTGTCACCATCTCTTCCGCCGACCAAGTGGTAGACCTCAAAACCATCGTCTTGCAAGAAGATGCCAAGACCCTTGACGCCCTTGAGGTGGTTGGTCAGGCTGGACAGATGCACTTTGATATCGACAAGGCTGTGTTCAACGTTGACCAAAACCTTGCCGCTGCAGGTGCCTCGGCGTCTGAGATGCTTCAACATATCCCATCCGTTGACGTCGACCAAGATGGCGAGATTTCCCTTCGCGGCAGTTCAAGTGTAGAAGTGTGGATTAACGGCAAACCTTCAGGTCTCGACGCCGACAACCGCGCACAGATTCTTCAACAGATGCCTGCCGGTAGCATCGAGAAGGTTGAGTTGATCACCAACCCTTCTGCCAAATACAGTCCAGAAGGCACCGCCGGTATCATCAACCTTGTGCTCAAGAAAGAGCGTAAGGCTGGCTATTACGGCAGTCTGGAGGCTGGTCTCGGTTATCAGGTGCGAGGCATTCCGGGTGCCAACGTAAGCGGCAACTTCAACTTCAACAGCTCCTTGGTTGACTTCTATATCAACCTCGGCTTCCGTCAGCATAACTATAGCGGTGGCGGCACTACCGACCGTTGGTCGTTCGCCCCAAATACCAACCGTACCGACACCATCTCTTATCTCGGTCAAGAGAATAAAGATGACAATCGCGGTTACGGCATCTTCGTCCGCACTGGCGTCGACTTCCACCTTGGCAAGCAGAAGAAAGATAACCTCGGCTTCAACGTGATGTTCAACGATGGCAACGGTCATTCAACAGAAAATATCTATTACAATATGTTCAACTACCGCTCGAGTGTCAACTCTATCTACGAGCGCTTGAACAAAAACACCAACAACCGTTTGACCTATAACGTCGGACTTGACTACCAACATCAGTTTGACGACAAAGGTTCAGAGTTGCGAGCTTCGCTCTCGTTCTCTCAAACACGTCGTAACTCGGAGAGCGTCAACGACCAAACCGTTCAGCAGGGTGATGCCTTTGCCTATCAACAAGCGCAAAGCAGTAACAACCGTCGCACCAACGCAGAATTCAAGATGGATTACACACAGCGCTTCAACAATAATGCGAAACTGGAGGCTGGTGTCGACGTGGTTGGTCAGCAACACCTGATGCACTCGCGCACTTTCGACGGCGCTGAATTTGACGACAGCTCTCGCTTGAGCTATAACGACTTCGACTATCGTGAGTTGGTAGCTGCACTCTATGCTACCTACGGACAGAAATGGGGCAACTTTAGCGCTCAACTTGGTCTTCGTGGCGAATACTTTACAACGCAAGTTGGCTCACGCGACGTTGATTCCGAAGAGATTCAATATGCCAACCGTCACTATTTCCAGGTTTACCCAACGGCCTATCTCTCCTATTCGTTGCCTAAGAACAACGAACTTCAGTTGAACTACACACGTCGTGTCAACCGTCCACGTGGCCGTCAGTTGAGTATGTATCGTAACGTATCCGACTCCACCAACGTCTCCTACGGTAACCCAGACCTTAAACCAGAGTTCTCCAACGCCCTTGAGTTGAAATATCTCAAAATCTGGGAGAGCGGACACAACCTCTCTGCCTCGCTCTATTACCACTATACTACCGACATTATGCAGAACGTACGTTTCCAAAGCGACGACAATCCGAATGTGATGGAGTCTACTTGGGACAACGTAGCGCAATCGCAGTCGGTTGGTTTGGAACTTGCAGCCATGAACACCATTGCCCGTTGGTTCAGCCTCACCTCCTCGCTCCGCGGCTCTTATGTTGACATGGCCGACGTCTACTATCGCGACGTCCTCCTTCAAGAGCGTCAGCAACGTTTCAACTGGAATGCTCGCGTGATGGGTAACTTCATCTTCACCAAGACATTCTCAGGTCAGCTCTCATTGAGCTATAACTCTCCAATGGTGATTGCCCAAGGTCGCAGCAAGGGTATGTTCTTCTCTTCAATCGGTTTGAAGAAGAGCTTCCTCGACCGCCGACTCATCCTCAGTCTCTCTGTTTGGGACCTCTTCCACTCTATGGGTTGGAAGAACGTTACCTGGGGCGACAACTTCTATCAGGATATGGACCGCCGCGGCAACGGCCCAGGCTTCAACTTCTCTGTTCGCTGGAGCTTTGGTAACACCAACGCCAAGAACCGTCGCGGAATGGGTGGCGGCGAAGGCGACGACATGGGCGGCTTCGACATGTCCAACGGATTTGGCGAATAGTCTCCAAAGGACTTGAAGCTAATTAAAATAGGCCTTAAACCTTACTGAAATAATTTTGTCTATGCAGATAGAATGGTAAGGAAAAAAGGCCTATTTTTGCACTCGTAAATTTATGACAAAAACAAGAAGACATATCACAGTGGTTTTGGCGCTTATCTTTGCCCTTGTTGGTGAGGTAGCGTGGGGTCAGACAGACATTAAGACTACGCAGGTTCTGCGTGGTAAGGTGTCGCTCAACCAACCGACTTCGTCAGCGGGCACACCGCTGCCAAAGGGTGGTCTTGCTCCCTCGCCTAATAAGAAACGTGCCTATGATCCCGTTCCTCAAGGCGGTTTCATGTGCCGGTGTCTGATCGAGAATGGCGATACCATCCCATACTTTGAGCTTCCTACGCTCTATGTCTTCCGTCCGTTAGTATTCAAAAACAAGCGTCAGGAGAAATTCTATTGGCGTACCGTTCGCGACGTGAAACGCGTGTTGCCTATCTCCTATGCCATCAAAGACCTCATCGCCCAGACCAACGATACGCTCATGACCATGCACACCAAGCGCGAACGCGATAAGTACATGAAGTCGTTTGAGAAACGCGTCTACAACAGCAACAAGGCGGAGATGTCGAAACTGACCCTCAACCAAGGCATGCTGCTTATCCGTATGATTGACCGTACTTGCAACGCAACGTCCTACGAACTCATCCGTGCCTACCTCGGCAGTTTCAAGGCAAACTTCTATCAGATGTTCGCAAAAATGCTCGGCGGCAACCTCAAAGCCTCCTTCGGTAGTCGCGAAGAAGACGCCATGGTAGAGCGAATTATCCTGATGGTAGAGTCTGGACAGCTGTAAATACGGCGTTTGTCTATTGCAAGATGTTGAGTCTTAGGGCGTAAAAGAAAATGCGCGCTAAGGCAAAAAAAATAGTCCAAAAATTTGGTCAAATCACAAAAAGGACCTAATTTTGCATCGCTTTTCCAAAGCACACTGTCTTGTGGTGTAATGGTAGCACAACAGGTTTTGGTTCTGTTTGTCCTGGTTCGAATCCGGGCAAGACAACAACGAGGAAGTACGCAAGTGTTTCCTCGTTATTTTTTGTCAGAACCTTCTTTATCATCTTTAGCAGTATATTTGGGATCAGGTCTTAAAGTAATAGAACGATCACTTTTTTCAAAAGTGTACATTTCTTTTTGTACAACATCAGTTGTATCACCTATGCCGCGTTTAAAAAGTTCAGTATGTTCAAACATAGGAGTTCTGATTTCTTTGAAACCATATCTGTCGCATATGTTTCTGAATTTCTTTTCAATGAACTGCCATTTATATGAATCAGCTGGCAGAACATCTTTGGTTCCTTTAGGAATAACCGTTAACACAATATCTCCTCTATTTCAGTAAATCAAAAAAGTTGTCTATCGAGTAATCGGTAGGCAACTTTTTTGTGACAAAAA
>CALEJM010000304.1 GCA_937898265.1 uncultured Porphyromonadaceae bacterium | reverse complement strand
CGAAGGTGAAGTCGGTTGTCGTTGTCTCGATGCCGAGGGCTGCCGAGCCCATGGTCATCGAGCCTGTGCCGTCGGCGTTGAACGACCAGTCGTAGGCCTCGTAGAACATCGTGACATCCTGCGACATCAGCACCACGTCATCTTGGTAATAGTCCATCGTCGTGCCGTGCCAGGCGCCGAGCAGCTCTTGCGGAATCTCCGTTGAAGGGGTGTCGGGCGTATCAGGAGTGTCGGGGGTATCAGGGGTGTTAGGCTCGCCGCAAGCCGTGAAAGCCAGCGCCATCACCACACCCATCATCATCAGTTGTAATCTCTTAATCATAGTGTGTTAGTTATTTGGATGGAAGTTTTTACAGCATGTTCCGCAAGGCGTCCGATGACCCCATCTATCACTGGTTGCCTCTTCGAGTGTTACGCGAATAACCTCGCCCTTACAGGAACCGCCTGCGCAGGTTTCCTTCAGGTGATATCGTTGTGAACTTGACCCGGTGCAGATATAGACATATACGGTGCCGCCAACTGAGCGCACGTCGGTTGCCGTCGTCGTGACCACCGTCGCCAGCGCCATTACCAAAGTCAGCAGAATCTTCTTCATCATCATATTTGTTTATGCTGCAAAGATACGGAAAAATTACGAAACAGAGGTTGTGAAGAGACTATCTTTTGGATAAATCAGCCCAACCAATCTCGTTGTGTTTACCATTTGAGTAGGAAATGGAAGAGTCCCATGAAGGTGATGCCTTGGGCGTCGGTGTAGGGAACGATGTCGTCGCCCACGATGACTATCTTTTGGAAACTGTCGTCGATCTTCTGGAGCGGGCGGAGTTCCTGCTCGCGCTTCTCGTCGCTATCGAGGCGATAGGCAGATTGTATATAGTATTTCTCCATCCCTTTGTTGGCGATGAAGTCTACCTCGTACTGAACGGGCACCGACTTCCCATCGTGCTGTTCGCGCACCTCAACTACACCGATGTCAACCACAAAGCCTCGCATACGCAGTTCGTTGTAAATCACGTTTTCCATGATGTGGGTGATCTCTTGTTGCCTGAAGTTGAGGCGGGCGTTGCGCAGACCCACGTCGACACTGTAGTATTTCTTGATGGAATTGAAGTATTTGCGTCCTTTGATGTTGTAGCGTGCAGCTCCCTCAAAGAGGTAGGCATCCTCAAGGTGGTGAATATAGTTGCCAACCGTCTCGCTGGTGAGTTTCACGTGTTGAACGATCTTCATAGTGTTGCTGAGTCGGGTGGGGTTGTTGAGCGAGCCGATGGCTGAGCAGAGCACGTCGGTGAGCGACTCCATGGCATCGCTGTTCTTGATGTGATGGCGGTCGACGACATCGCTGAGGTAGACCTTGCTCCAAAGTCGCTGCAGATACTGCACCTTCTGCTCGTTGGTAGGCATCTTCAGCAATGCTGGCATACCGCCGAAGGTGTAGTACTCTTTCCAAAGCTCCGACAGCGGCTCTTTACGGTCTTGAACAAACTCGCTGAACGAGAATGGCCAAACGCGCACCTCGTCACCCCGACCGCGAAACAGGGTGTTGATGTCGCTGCTCAGGTAGTGACTGTTGCTGCCGGTGACGTAGACGTCTACGTTCTCTTTGGCAGCAAGTCCGTTGACGATGCGCTCAAAGTCTCCCACCTCCTGAACCTCGTCGAGCATGACGTAGTAGCGTAGTTCGGGATTGGAGATGCGACTGTATAGATACTCTTTCAGACGGTTGGCGTCAAGCAGTTCTGCCTGGTTGTTCTCGTCGTCGATATCAAACGAGAGGTAGATAATCTGTTCCTCGCTCACACCTTGCTCCAGGAGGTAGTGGGAGAAGATGTGACTTAGCAACCACGACTTGCCAGAGCGTCGCGGACCAGTCACTATCTTCACCATACCGTTGTGCATGCGGTTGATGAGGCGTTGCAGATAGAGGTCTCTTCGGATGTAATTCATAAAAAAACAGCGCAACACGTTTGTGGAGTTGCGCTGCAAAGATACAATCTATTTTTCAAACTTAGGGGTTGTTCTATCCGAAATTTTACGTAAAGTTACGTGATTTATCGGATAGAGAGGGGTGTGTAGCCGAAGTTTTACGTAAAGTTACGTGATTTATCGGATAGAGAGTAGGGTGCTGGAGTTAGATGAAGAGGTATGGGGCGTCGTTGTCGAGGGGTACGTTTTCCACGGTGTCGAAGAACATGATGATGCGGTATCGGTTCTTGACCTGTACGATCTTCAGCCAGACGGCGCGGTTGGCGGTGACGTCGGCAAACTCCTCAGCGAGGGTGAGTCGCATCAGCTCACTGCGCTCCTGTTGCTCCTCGGGGGTGAGCTGCTGGAAGGCAGGCGTCTCCCTCAGCGCCTTGAGTTCGTGGTCGATGATCTGTTGCTCGGTCTCGTAGTCGCTCTGGAAGAAGACCGCCATGATGGAGCCGCTCTTCTTCATGGTCATCTTGACGCTTGCCTCTTCCGGGATGAGGAAGTCCTGAGGGGCGAAGTAGGTGGAGTCGGTGGCATAGCGGGTCACGAGGGCGTTGAAGCGCTGCTTCACCTCTTTCTCGTTGTAGTCTTGGTTGTAGACAAACCACACGCGGAAGACATTGCTGTCGGGGGTGGCGACGAGGTTGAGGCGTATGGCGTCGCCTTCGTAGAGTCCCGACATGTAGGTGTTGACAATCTCTGTGCGTCCTTTCTGCTCCGCATGGTATTCAAAGCCCCGCTCATGGAGCTTCTGCATCATCGCATCGGCAGGTCCGCCAACGGGAATGTCCATGAACATCACGGGTTTCTTCTGCGCCATCACAAGCGCACTCGCCATCATCAGGGCGAGCATACATACTGTCTTTTTCATTGCTATTGTTAGTGTTGTTTTGGGATGTTATTCAAGTTCGCAAATATACATCTTTTCTACGACAACGGACAAGCTTTCTCTGTCTGTTTGTGGCACCGTCCCACTCCTGTTGTCTCGTTATATCTTCTCGAATTCGAGGGTCTGGGTGTAGGCGTCAGGGTCGTCGGCAAAGCCGTTGATGTAGATGAGGACGAGTCGTGAGATATTGAGTTTGTCGATGTTGTACATGATCATCTCGTCGTTCATGGTGACGAAGATCAGGTTGTTCTTCAGACGGTAGGTGCCGCGATACTGAAACCCTTCGGGGTCGGTGGCCACCACGGTGCCGTCTTTGAAGTAGGTGTACATCAGGTTGTCGGGTCCCACGTCTTCGCGTGTGCTGTCGGGGAAGGTGTAGTAGCAGTCGGTCATGGCCCAGTTGCCTAAGATGAGCTCGTCGTAGGTGTTGAACTCAAAGGAGCCACCCTCGCAGGCAGCGAAGAGGAGCACACCCACCGCCACCAATATAATATGTAATGCCTTTTTCATAAGGAGTCTGATTGAGGTTGCAAAGATACTATTTTTTGCCGGGTTTACCGCGAGGCAACTTTTGAACTGGAACGATTAACTTTTCACTTACTAAGCACCCCCTATATCCCCCAAGGGGGACCGCCGGGTCCTCCCGGCCGAGGGCAGGACAGAGAGTAATGAGCAATTGGGGGACAATTGGGTTGAGAAATGTTCGAAATGTTCGAAGGGTAGGGAGTAATGAGCAATTGGGAATAAGGTTCAAACAGAAAACGACACAAAAACTTTAGAAAACCAGTGCAAGGTTAGCGCAGAACCAAGCTGGCTTGGATTATGCCGAACCGCAGCCTGGTTTGTATAAAACTTTAGAAAACCCTTTAACAGGGAAAACGATAACTTTAGAAAACGGATTTTAC
>CALEJM010000303.1 GCA_937898265.1 uncultured Porphyromonadaceae bacterium | reverse complement strand
TTCCCAGAAAAAGGGGAAGAAAACGAACTCCGGAGGAGGCGGAAAAGGTGGATTTTTTCGGGGAAGACGGAGAAAAATGATTGAAGCAAGAGATTTGATAGAGGAGATAGATTCTATAGAAGCTATAGAAACAATAGAAACAATAGAAACAATAGAAACAATAGAAACAATAGAAACAATAGAAGCTATAGAGGCCATAGAGGCCATAGAGGCTATTGAGGAGAGGTGACGGGGCGAGGCGAGGTTTTCCAATATTACAGATGGTTTAGGGCGAGCGGAGAATATCGAGGTTATGGGAAATGGTTTTTGGAGTTTGGAATTTGGTTTTGGTTGCGGCGAAATGGTTTTGATGTTTTAGATTTTGTTTTGGAGTGTCGGGAAATGGTTTCTTCCAACAATGTTTTATGATTCGCTGTTTCGAAATGGAGTCAAACATTTTTATGTTCAAGAAGTCTTCCGTCATTTGGTTAGAGACGAATAGGATTTCGCGACTGCTCTACTCTATTTGTTTTTGCTTAAGCAGTTTTTCAAAATCCAATTACGACAAACAGTTTCTTCTATTTAGGAAATAAGATTTGCCCTCGACAAATGGTTATCTATAAAAAGAGCGACCGGACACTGGGAAAAGTATCCGGTCTTTTTACTATATATTATATATAGTATATCTCAATTAAAAAGGAGAATTTGCGAGAACGGATGCAGCAACGAGTACAACAACAAGAATCAAAACATAGAGCACCAGGCATACGATGGTCAAGATGCCTATGAATTTCATTCCTTGACGCAAATCTTGGAATGCTTCTTCTGCGTTCAGATTGTCTTTCTGACTGAAGGCTTGACGAATCTTACGGATAAAGCCAAAAGCCTTCTTAAAAGGATAGACATACAATAGAGCTACCGCCAGATAGATAACACCCATTACGATTGATTTTTCAGCAGTGAAATCCAAGAGTGCAGAACCAACAAATCCAACAATCAACAGCACTACACTAGCGATAATCATAAGTACCACTCCAATAACGCCAAGTACCGACAAGAACTTAAGCCATTTGGCAAAACCCAGCAAGTCATTTTGCATGCGAGGGGTGATGTTGAGATTTTGCTCCTCCATCAAATTGTTTTGATTTTCAATTTCCATAGTATATATATATTATATATTGTATTGCGATATTAACGTGAGCCGCCGCCAAAGCCGCCACCGGAGAACCCTCCACCGCCAGAGAACGAAGCGCCTCCGCCACCACCCCAACCGCCAGCTGAGGTCTGGGCATTTGCTGCACGAACAACACTACGATTGATAGACGTTGAGATGATACGCGACCAGTTCAACATCGTTACCACGTCGACAGAATTGTACGACTGACGCTCCATCATGTCTATGACTTGAGGTTGGAACTGCCTCAACTCTTCCGACACCTTATCGGCTATGCCAAAGAGTGAAGCGTAGATGAGATAATCGCGCCAGAGAACGACTTCTACGGAACGACGCTCGTCAATCAAAGTCGTATCGCTCAAGAATTTTTTCAAGCCAATAGCCTCAGTAGCTGCCTCTTGCTTAAACTTCTTGAACTCCGATTTGCTATGCGTGTTACCCGATTTCTTCAAGACATAGGTATTGAGATTATTCTCTCCATACACCTTGACATTCTCAAACCATTTGTAGACGCGCTGAGCATGACGGACAGACCAACGTTTGAACTCCTTCTCCTGAAGGATGTGGTCGGCACCGCTGGCAACTTGCATCATGCTGAACAGTTCCTTTTCGTGTGGGTTGTCGGTCAGATGCTCTGGGTGAAACGAGAACTCCACCTTATCTTTTCTGCCTGTTGGGTGCGGCACCAAAGCGCCATTCTGCACCATTTGCAACACCAAAGCCGAGACGATGCCATTGTCTTGCGACTGCTCCAGTTTGTTCAACAAAGAGAAAGTAGCGAACAAGTCGTTGCCGTAAGGAAGTTCGCGACACCATGGAATATCCGCCATCTTCTTGCCAGTCTCTCTATAAAGCAAGAGTTTTCTGAAGGAGAATGCCATGACGATGGCAAACAATGTTGGCAGAGCAAAGACGATGAAGATGACCACATTGAGAACTTTTTCGCCCCAAGACTCCTCATCTTCAAACGACTCTCCATCAACGTCCACATAATCACTTCCTTCCATCGCTTTATCAACAACAGCCGAAAACTCCGAATCATAGACCAATTCAGGTTCAAACAAGCCTTTTTCGCATTGCATCAAGATGATTATGCCGCATTCTTTGTCGAACGGTTGCGTAGTATGAGCCACGATTTTGCCCTCGAAGAATGTACACTGACCTCTGTAACCGAAACCAGCAATCTTAGTGTTCTCAGGCGTAAGCTGAAGTGTATCAGGCGCAGAGACTGTCACTTGAACAGATTGAGGCGAAGGACTGATGCCACGCGAAACAAACATGTGATTGAAGCCATCGTAGTCGCTAAATCCTTGAACCAGATTGGTCAAACGATACTTCATCACAAACTTATGTTCGCCGTAAATGCCGATGCCCCAACATATTTCGTAGGAGTTATTGCGTTTCTTAATCACGCCACAGCGGTTGGCTTTCTGACTAATGGAACGGTCCACATCCCAGTCGCCCTCGTTGATGAACTCCACACCGTTTTCGCTGACGCCAATCAGTTCCAACTGACGGTCACCGATGTTGTCCATCACCGTATACCACTCCGTACCTGACAGCACAGTGATATGCCAAGTCTCTGTCACAATGGCAGAACCATCCTTCTGCAAATCCACCGATACCTCAACAGAGTGGGTAGCAGGCGTTGCTGCAAAAACTGCAAGCGGCAGCAGCAGAGCAAAGAATAATATGAAGAATTTCTTCATTACATTTTCATTGAAGGCATCGATGCAGACTCCTTATTCTCTTGGAGATAATCGCGAACCTTGAAATTCAAGATTGACGCAACAAAAGAAGAAGGGAACATACGGATTATGCGGTTGTAGATAGTCACGCTATCGTTATAGAACATACGAGAGGTACGAACCTGATTCTCATATACATTCACACT
>CALEJM010000302.1 GCA_937898265.1 uncultured Porphyromonadaceae bacterium | reverse complement strand
CCATTCCAAGCGTATGGGAGGTCGTTGTCGCAGACTGCCATGTCGATAGTCTCAGCCATGCTCTGACCAACGGTGAAGTTGAGGGTTACGATAGAGTCGCAACCAGCAGTTGTTGTACCGTTGAAGGTATAGGTGCCATCGGTAGTGAGTGTCTGGCCATTCCAGGTGTATGGAAGGGCTGAAGGACATACTGAGAGAGTCTCGGTGGTGTTATAGGTTGGGTTGACTGTCAAGGTGAGTGTGATGACAGAGTCGCAACCATTAGCAGCGGTGGCAGTGTGTGTGTAAGTGCCTGCAGTGGTGAGTGTCTGACCATTCCAAGTGAGTGATGAACCTTGGCAGATGGCGTCGGTAACAGCACTTTGTACAGATTGGTTGACAACGAGTGTCAAGGTAGCTACTGAGTCGCAACCTACGGCACTTGTGGTGTTGTGTGTGTAGGTGCCGGCTGCTGTGAGGCTTTGGCCGTTCCAGGTGTAAGGCAATTGGGTATCGCAGATGGTGATAGTCTCGCTGCCAGTAGCTGTGGTGAACACAGTGATGAGGGCAGTGAATACGGTGTCTTCGTTCACACGGGTGAACTGGTTGACGCCGAGAACGAGGTCGCTGGCTGCGATGTTGAAGCCGTTGTCGTTGTAAGCAGTGCCGAGGCAGAGGCTGTCGGTAACGGTGACGCGGATGGTGTCGACGATTACGGTGTCAACAACAACATTGCGGAAGTCGAAGTTGTTGGTGCCGAGGGTAACGTCAGCGTCAGCCAAGATAGCCATGTAGCCGGTGGTGGTGTGGGTCTTGTGATATTTAACCACTTTAGTTGCCCAGTTGGTGGTGGTGCGGACTGTGTCGACGAAGTTGAATGTTGAGAGGTCGCCTGCGTCGGTCATGTAACCTACAACAACTTTAGAAGCTGAGGTTGACTTGATGTCGAAGGTGAACTGCAACATGTCGAGATCGGTGGTGAAGCCTGGGAGCACTACATAGCTTTGTGAAGCGATTTTCTCGCGGGTAGAAGATTGTGCTCTGTAGTAAACAGGCATCTCGAGGTAGTGGTTGGCTGCTGTGCCTGCCACAAATGGCTCGATGTTAACGTTGTGAGCTGGGAGTGTACCTACGCAGCTGCTACCGCTGATCCAGCAGTCTGGCATCTGACCCTGACCATAGGTTGGGAGAGTGAAGTCCTCGGTGTAAGGCACAGTAGCGTTGGTGCAGAGGGTCTTGAAGCGGTATTCTTTGCTCCAGAGACTTGGACGGTTGTCGCTGCTCTGACAGTCAGCTTGTACATATACATAATATGTAGTGTTGCTGGTGAGCATCTGAGCGAGACTGTAGCTGTTGCCTTGGAGGTTGTCGATGCTGAGGAGGACAGCAGGGTCGTTCTCATCGATTGAGTCTGGCATTACAGAAGCAGTTGTTACGAGGAGGTTGTGACTCATTGCGGTTGAGTTCCAACTGAGGGTAGCGCCGTTGTTAGAGAGGTTGGTGGCTGCCACGTCAAGAGGAGTAGCGCATGAGCGAGTCTCGTAGATATTGATGTCGTCGAGGTAGTAACCGTAGGTGGTGCTTGTACCTTCGCGGTAGAACACGATGTAGTTGCCACGACCTCTGAGGGTGCTGTTGGCAAATGTTACGGTGTGTTGCTCTACGGTGCGAGCTGTTGGGCTAACGGTGTCAACAGGAACGAAGGTGGTGAAGTCGTTTGGATCGCTCATCACACCAACTACGAAGAGACCAGAAGATGTCTCGTTCTGTTGATATACATAGAATGAAACAGCCATATCTTCGATAGCTGGCTCCATTGGAGGAGTTGCTACATAGCCTGCGGTGCTGTTCAAGCGGAGTGAGTTCATGCCGCTATGAGCATAAGAGGCTGAGAGGTTGTAGATGCTTGGGAGGGTAGAGCCCTGTGTAGCCACGCGTGTCCAGCAACCTGGGAGAGTTGTGCTGGCATCGAAGTCCTCATAGAGGCTGTAGATAGCCTCGCAAGGCATGGTGAATGAGTATGAACCCCATGTGGTTGTGTCGTTGGTGCAGACAGCCTGAACGTAGACGTTGTAGGTGGTCTCGTAGTTCAAGCCGCGGAATGTGATAGAGTTGGCATTAACCACGGTATCGATGGCTGCAGTGCCTGTGGTTGGGTCGATAGCAGTCTGTGAGAGTTTCACGCGATAGGTAGCATCGTCGCTGGCGTTCCAGTTTACGGTAGCATTGTTGCGGCTGATGCTTGAGGTGAAGTCGTTAGGAGTAACGCAGCCAACCATCACTTGAACAGAGAGGTTGTCGATAGCGCCAGGACCTTGTTGACCACCAGAGTAGCCCGTTTTCCAGTAGAAGACAATCTTCAAGGTATCAGGTTGTGAAACGCTGAAAGGAGCAGAGAAGTGTGTCCAGTCGGCTTGAAGAACGAATGGCTCGTTGTTGTCCAAAGCGGTCCAACCTGCTGGGGTTGTGGTGGCGTTTGAGATGCCGTTGGCTGAGTTAGGAGCTATGACTACCTCGTTCTGACACATAAATGCGCGCATGTAGTTTTGTGCTACGTTTGAGGTGTTGACGCTACCCATGCCTTTCCAGTCGAAGCTTACGTTGTAGTTGCCAGCTTCTGGGAATACGATAGTGCGTGTAGCATAAGCGTATACACTGGTTGTGGTAGAGGTGGTGTAGGTGTAGTCTGCATCGTTGTTGGTGATGTAGAGTGAGTGACCTGCGCTATCGGTAGCTGTACCTGTGCCAATCATCCATTTGTTCATCTGGTTGAAGTAGAAATCCCAGTTGGCAGCCTCACCGTCGGCTTCGAAGTCGCAGGTGAATGGTGCGATAGCAGGGAGTTTCATGGTGGTGAAGTTGAATTTCACCCATTCGCCGTAGCCGTCGGTACCGCAGTTAGAGCGGACGTAAGCTTCGTAGGCGGTAGCAGGTGTCAGACCAGTGAAGGTGAATGTCTTGCTGTTGGCGTTGTAGATAGTGGTGCAGGTGTCAGGATCGAAACCGTTGCGACCGATGACGAGGTTCCATGAGGTAACAGAGTTAGAACATGTCCAGTCGATGGTAGCCTCGGTGGTTACAATGTTTGAAGCGTTGATGGCAAGAACGTTTTGGCAACGGTCTTTCTCTTTCACTACAACGTCGTCAATATACATATATTTACCTGAAGGCATGCGGAAGGCAATAGCGCCGTTGGCACCGGTGTAGTCTTCGAGGAGAACGACAGCTTTGTACCATGTGCTTGTGGCTGCGATGGTGAAGGTGTCGATTGGGAGGAATGATGCCGCGTTGGTGGTGTCGGTCATGATACCAACCTCAACAGCGTTACCAGCTGTAGTTGCACGATACCAGAACTCAATCTGAAGGTCACTCATCTGTTTGCCAGGCACGTTGAACATCTGTGTCCAAACGGTGTTGTTGGTGAAATAGAGCGGACCACCGCCGTCGCCGGTGTGGTCGGCTGAGGTGTAGATGTAAACGGAGGTTGAGGTTGTTGTTTTTCTCCAGCAGAATGGATAGGTACCAGTACCTGTGCCGTAGTTAGAGAATGACTCAACGTATGGCAATGTGGTGATTTCGCCGCAAGCAGTTGAGAAACTGAATGTGCGCCAAGGACCTACGTCGCCACCGCCGCAGTTACTGCGGAAACGAACGGTGTAGTTGGTTGAGGCTTGAAGGCCAGTGATGTTATAGGTTGGGAAGTTGTTGATGGTCTGTTGTTTTACAATAGAGTCGTTCAACAGAACTTGGATATCCCATGTGGTCTCGCCCAAAGAGGTTGGTACCCAAACCATCTGAGCTGAGTTGGTGGTGATGTTCTGGAAGGTTACAGATTTTGGAGTACCGCAGGTGTAGGTGTGGATCTGCACATTGTCGATAGCTACTGGGTCTTGACCGCCAGAGCCGTCATTGCGCCAGAAGAACACGAGGTTGTGGACGCTGGTGTCTGGTTCGGTGTGGATGAACTCGCAGAAGTCCCAACCAGCCATTTTCTTCAATGGTTGGAGGTCGTCGAGCGCCTTCCATCCTGGTGGAACGTTGTTGGCTGCAATGTTGTAGGCGTTGATGTTTGGCTCAAGTACGATGTGTGCTGGTACGAGGAACGCACGAGCGTAGTCGTAGTGAGTGGTTGCTGAAGTCTCGCAGTCGCCGTGCCAATCGAACATGATTTGGTAGGTGCCTGGTGAGAACTTGATGGTGCGGTAAGCGTAAGAAGCGGTGGTGGTAGAGGTGTTGGTGAAACCGTGGGTGTTGCCACCGTCGTTAGAGATGTAGAGGGCGTGGGTGCCGCCGTGGTTGATAGCGGTGCCGATAGCCCAACCGTTGGTGGTGTTGTTGGCAAACACCCAGTTGTTAGCCTCAGAAGCGTTCTCAAAGTCGCAGAGGTAAGGGAGGGTTGGAGCAACCTGAGGAGTAGCGAAGGCAAGAGGACCAGTCCAGGTGCCACCACCGTCGGTACAGTTAGGTTGAACGTAAACATAGTAGAGTGTGCTTGGGGTCAAGCCGTTTACGGTGTATGGTGAACCTGAAGTAACAGCAGTAGCAACGTCGGCCGCGTCGGTAGCAGGGTTTGTCAATGCTGTGGTGCTGACTTTGACGTTCCAAGATGGAGCTTTGCCCAACCAGGTGATGACAGCTTTGTTGTCTTCAACGCGACGAGTTGCAAGCACTTGAGCTTGTGGACAAGCAGGTGCGTCCTCGATAACGAGGTTGTCGATATAGTAATAGAAAGCAGCGGTGTGCTCGCTACCGTCTACATAGAATGCGAGGTAGTAGTGTGGAGCAACTGCTTCAACGCCACTCAAAGGAATGGTGTAGTTGACGAAGCTGGTGGTTGTGTTGCGCAAGATGGCCAACTCCTCGAAAGTAGCGTAGTCGGTAGGGTCGGTCATTACACCCACGTGGATGTAAGTGTTGGCGGTACCTGCACCAAGGGCGAAACGAGCTTGAAGGCTGGTAATGTCGGTGGTGTTCAACTCTGGGCTGACGCTCCAGCAGGTGGTGTAGCGGAATACGCCGCCTGTGTTGTAGCGATAACCGTAGAGACGCAAGCTGCGTTGGCTACCGGTAGCGCGTTTGGTTGTTGAGAGCTGAGCACCGTATGTGCCTGCAGCAGCGGTTGCGCCAGTCCAGTCGCCGAATGTTTGGAATGGGTTGGTCCAGCAGCTTGCATATTTACTTGCTGTGGTGTTTTCAAACGGCTCGTTGTAAGGAATGTCCACTGGAATGCAGCCTGTTGTGAAGGTGCCGCCAGTGCTCCAACTGGTGTAACTGCCGTCGGCGCACATAGCGCTGACATAGAAGTAGTAGCTGGTGGAAGGTGTGAGACCTGTCACCTGATAAGGTTTGTAGAAAACCAAGGTATCCAATACGCCGGCTGTTGAGGAGCCTGGAGTAGAAAGCGCTGTTGTGCTTACTTTCAATCCGTAAGCCATTGAGCCTTCATAGGCATCCCACATCAATTCGGCAGAATTGGAAGAAACGCGGAAAGCACGCAGGTTGTTTGGAGTAACGCAAGCAGTATCCAAAACCTGAGCCTTCACTTCGAAGCCAAGGCAAACAAGAAGTGCCATGACTAAGGTTAATAAGTGTTTCTTACTCATGTGTTTATTATTTATTTTGTTTGATTTTAATTTCAACACAAATAGGCGTATATTCTTTGCAAAATTACGAAAAAAATGTGGGGGGGGCAAATGTTAGATAAATTAAGAAAAAACTGATGAAATTACGAGTTATTTAGATGATTATCTTGATAAAATTTCTTTTATCTCTAAAATATCGTAAATTTCGTAGGTCGGAATCACTTCCGTTTCGTTTTTGAAGTGTTGGGGGTTGAACCAACAAGTGTTTATTTGTGCAGAATGAGCCCCTTGGACATCTGTAATAATGTTGTCGCCTATCATCAACGCGTTGTGAGGTTGTGTGTTAGAAAGATGTAGTGCTTTTTCAAAAAATGGTAAATTTGGTTTTGTGGCTCCAAGGTCGTCGGATACAAAGAGGGCTTCAAAATAAGGGAGTAGTCCGGCTTGGGTGAGTCTGGAAATTTGTTGGGAGAGGTAGCCGTTGGAGGCGGCAAATTGGCGAAATCCCTGTTCGTGGCACCATCGTACCGTCTCCACGGCGTGGGCAACGGGAACAGCATGGTGGTAGAGCAGTTGCTGAAACTCCAAACTGAAATCAAGGAGATTGCCTGAGAAATGGGTCTCTTCTTGCAGTAGGTCAAACTGATGGGCAACAATCTCGTCGATGGTTATCAACCCTTTTTCCTGCTGACGCCAAAACCGCTCTTTGAAGGCGTACCAACGGGCGAAATGTCCTTCGTCGACAGCTAAATGGTGGTTGGCGCAGAGTTCGAAAAATGCCTCGTGACTGGACGCAACGAAGTCGATCAACGTGTTGTCGATGTCCCAAAAGAGTGTGGTCATTGTTTGTTGGCGCGATGTTTCAACGCTTGCTCGCGGAGTTCGCGACACCGCTTGTAGCGTACGACTTTCAACGATTTCTTTCCTTCGTAGTCTGCTGGCATCAGGAGATGCTCCTCTGAGAGGGCGTTCTCGGCGGTGATGGTGGGGTGTCTGTTCTCGTCTTTCTCAATGAGCACTACGTCGTAGAGTTGGTGTCCGTCAACCAGATAGGTGGAGATGCGGAGTTGGCTTTCGTTGACCTCAACGAGTTCGTAGAGTCGCTCGCCGCATGCCACGCGGTCTGCTTTTCGGGAACAGCGGGAGAGGTAGTGCTTCTCGCTATTGGTGGTGAGCATGTAGACTGGCGTAATCAACTCGTTGTGTTTCTTGGTGCAATAGCGAGCATAGGAATGGTCGTGACCTTGGAGAACTATGTCGACTTTGTTGAGCGATTTCTTGAAATAATGACGTGTCAGGAAACTCATTCTTCCGAGGCTTTCTGCCTTGACGGGATGATGCATCAGTACCATGCAGAACGGATGCTCGTTGCTATCTATCAATGAGTTGAGCCAACGGCGTGTTACACGATAGTCTTTCAGACGCTTCAAACCCTTCGTGTCAATCACGATGAGACGAACGCTTGGCATGTCGAGATAGTACGACTGCGTGTGGTCGAGTTCTGGTCCGTTGTGTGGGTGGGTAAAGGTGTGTTCCCAGCGGGGGTCAATCTCTCCCTTGCGACCTTTGTAGTATTCGTGGTTGCCGCAGTTGACAACATGAGGAATGCAGGCTGAGAGTGTGTCCATCTCGCTGAACCACAGATTCCAACTGTCGTTGAGCGGACGGTGTATGAGGTCGCCGAGAAAGGCGATGAAGTCGATGTTGGGGTAGCGGCGGTAGATGCCTTGGAACACGGTGTCGGTTGTGCGGTCTTCTTGGTCTTGGATGTCGCCCGAGACGAGAAAGGTGCATTTGCTGTTGTTTTCCACGATGTGCATCTTGTACCATGGCGACGTCTCTTCTCCGCTTGCCACTTGGTAGACGTAGTAGCCTTGAGGCAGCGTGATGCTCGCTTTGTAGTAGGCATTGGTGCCGCCCATGGTTTCTACAAGTGTTCCTTCGGCGGGGAAGGTGGTGATGTCTTTGGTGTTTTCGAGTTTTACGCGGAGTTCCGACGCCATAAGTGAGTCGCCGCAGCGCCAGGTGATGGTGCGACTGTTGAAACCCTCTTCGCCCATGTTGATGACGAGGCGGTCGATGGTCTGCTCGGTGGTGTAGGCGGGTTCGTTGATCTTGCCAAACCATGCTTTCCAGCGGATGATGCATAGGACGGTGACAAGCAAGACGACTACCGATATGATGAGGAGGCGTATGATCTTTTTCATGTGTTCAAACGGTGTTGAGAATCGTGTGCAAAGTTACAAAATTCTCGTTGTTTTTTCAAATCGGGAGCAGAGTAGTGTGAGGGTTTTGAAAAGTATCGGCTGCCCGCGGTGATGCGGACAGCCGATGTGTATGTTGATTGGTTGAAAATTGGCTTAGTTGGTCATCTTGAGGATGTTTACTTCTGCCTCTGAGAGGAAACGCCATTTGCCACGACCGAGGTTCTTCTTGGTGAGACCTGCGAAGTATACGCGGTCGAGTTTTGAGATTTTGTAGCCGAGGTGTTCGAACATACGACGAACGATACGGTTGCGGCCGGAGTGAATCTCTACGCCCACTTTGTTGAGGTCGAGCTCTTTGGTTTGTGGGTTTTGGATGTAGCTGATGTCGTCAACTGCGATTTCGCCGTCTTCGAGCACGATGCCGTCGCGAAGTTTTTGCATATCTTCCTCGGTGAACTCACGGTCGAGTTTCACTTGGTAGATTTTCTTCTTGTCGTATTTTGGGTGTGTCAGCTTTGAAGCGAGGTCGCCGTCGTTGGTGATGAGGATGACGCCGGTGGTGTTTTTGTCGAGACGGCCTACTGGGTAGACGCGTTGTGGACAAGCGTTACGCACGAAGTCGAGCACGGTGTGGCGCTCTTGTGGGTCGTCGGAGGTGGTTACGCAGTTCTTTGGTTTGTTGAGGAGGATGTATACTTTCTTCTCGATTTGAACTGGGGTGTTGTGAAAGAGGATTTTGTCGGTTGCTGGGATGACTTTTGTGCCCAATTCGGTGACTACCTCACCATTCACCTTGACTACGCCTGCCTGGATATAGTCGTCGGCTTCACGACGTGAGCAAACGCCAGCGTTGGCCAGGTATTTGTTGAGGCGAACTGGTTTTGTGTAGTCGATGAAGTCCTGTTTGTATTCTTGTTGTTTTTTCTGGCTGTAGACGCTGCGGCCTTCGTTGGCGTTGCGGTTGAAGTTGTTGCCGTAGGAGTTGCCGTTGTTGTTGCGGTTGTAGCCACCGTTGTTGTTGCGGTTGTAGCCGCCGTTGTTGTTGCGGTTGTAGCCGCCACCGTTGTTGTTACGGTTGTAGCCGCCACCGTTGTTGTTGCGGTTGTAGCCGCCGCCATTGTTGTTGCGGTTGTAGCCACCGCCGTTGTTGTTGCGGTTGTAGTTGCCACCGTTGTTGTAGTCAGAACTGTAGCTGTTGCCGTAGTTGCTGTCGTTGTCGTAGCGGTTGCCGTTGTTGTAGTTGTTGTGGCTGTAGTTGTTGTCGTAGCTGTTGCCGTTGGAGTTGTAACGGTTTACGCGACGATTGTTTTCATCAAAATTAGGATTGAAACTGTGTCTCTCGTAGTTTTGGATGCGAGGACGTCTTGTGCGTTGTTCGTAGTTGTTGTTGCTCGTTTCTTTGTTAGATTCGAATGCATCACTGCGTTCGTACGAGTAACCATTGTTGTCGTTGTTGTCAAACATAAGGATTGTTGTTTAGTATAGATATTTGTGTTGTTGGTGTGTGTATGATCTGATGTCTTCGCACTTTGTCGCAAAGTGCATTCTATCGTTTCATTAAAGAAGCCACAAAGCAGGATTAGAGAACCTCACGGTGTGTGTCTTGCTTTGTGGCTTATGGTTGTTTCTTAATAAGAAATCGGTGTTAGGGTTTATGCTTCTTCAGCAACAACGATAACCTTTACGTCAGCAGAAACCTCTCTGTGGAGTTTTACTGTAGCGGTGTACTCGCCAGCAGTTTTGATGGTTTCTTTCATAACGATGGTCTTGCGGTCGATTTCGAAGCCTTGTTTGCCCAATTCCTCAGCAACTTGAGCAGCGTTAACTGAGCCGTAGATGGTGCCGTTGGCGTCAACTTTTGTTGTGATGTTGACAACAACTTCTCTCAGTTTAGCACCCAATTCTTCAGCAGCAGCTTTGATAGCAGCGATTTTGTGAGCGCGTTGTTTGAGGTTCTCAGCAAGAACTTTCTTGGCTGATGGGCTTGCGATAACTGCTTTACCGGTAGGAATGAGATAGTTACGGCCGTAACCATTTTTTACGGTAACGATTTCGTCTTTGTAGCCGAGATTAGCTACGTCTTGTTTCAAGATAATTTCCATAATTCTTTTCCTCCGTTGTTATTATTTCATCATGTCAGTTACGTATGGAAGCAAAGCCAAGTGACGGGCGCGTTTTACAGCTTGAGCCACTTTGCGTTGGAACTTCAAAGAGGTGCCGGTGATGCGACGTGGAAGGATTTTGCCTTGCTCGTTCAAGAATTTTTTCAAGAACTCTGGGTCTTTGTAGTCAATATATTTGATACCCATTTTTTTGAAACGGCAGTATTTCTTTTTGTTTGTCTCTACTGCGGTTGGGGTCAAATAGCGAATTTCTTGATTTGCCATGTCTTATTCCTCCACTTGTTTAGGTTCTTCTACTTTTTCTGCTTTAGCGCCTTTGTTGGCGATGCGTTTTGTGGCATACTCCAAAGCGTATTTGTCGAGACGGAATGTGAGGAAGCGCATTACGCGTTCGTCACGACGGAATTGTGTCTCAAGGTTTTTGATCAGTGATGGTTCTGCCTCAAATTGGATGAGTTCGTAGAAACCACTGGTTTTCTTTTGGATTGGGTAAGCAAGAGTCTTCATGCCCCAATTCTCCTCATTCTCAATCGTAGCACCATTGCTGGTGAGGAACGATTTGAATTTTTCTACTGCTTCCTTCATCTGATCATCAGACAAAACGGGAGTCAAAATGAAAGCAGTTTCGTAATGATTTGTCATTGTGTTGTTTATTTGTTTAGTTGATTTTTGTTTTTCGCCCACTTAGAGCGGCTGCAAAAGTACAACAAATATTTGAATCTCACAATACCCTTTGTGAATATTTTTCTGAGGGTGATTTTTGCGGCTTTGCAGATGGGTGGCGAGGTTTTGAAGCGGTGAGTTGGCGGAGGTGAATTTCGGTTGTGATTTTGCGGGAAGTTGTCTGCAGTGCGGAGTGATGAATTTTATTTTGCGGCAAGGACTCAATTTTACGGAATATCGTTCCTTCATTTGGTATTATACATACCTTATGTAAATATGTTCGCCGCGATTTTCTTGTGGAGATTCCGCACTCAGGATTTTTTGCTGCGGTTTGCCCCGGCCGAAAGTGGGTTTGAAATTTCTTGCCGCGGATTGGTGGCGCAGATTTTTCTTCCCTTGACGTTCTGCCCGGTTTTTGTTTTTGCTGTATTGTTTGTTGTTTTCTTACCAGCGGTCAATAGAAAAGAGCGTGAAGTGGTTTCACGCTCTTTTTCTATGACTGTAGGTTGGTTTGTGAACCGGATTATTTCTTTTTTGTTGGGTCGCAGGTGAGTCCAACGCCGAGTTTCTTAAAGATCTTGCGGTCGATTTCGGAAAGCATGACGGTGGAGTGCATCTGGCAGCCTTCAAGTTGAGGCAGTACTTCCAGGGCGCGACGGCAGTTTTCTACGCGTTGTGAGAGCACGGAGAGTGCGATGAGCACCTCGTCGGTGTGCAGGCGTGGGTTTTTGCCACGGAGGTAGTTGATTTTGGTGTGTTGGATTGGCTCGATGAACTCTTGAGGAATCAGTTTGACGCTGTGGTCGATGCCTGCGAGATGCTTGGTAGCGTTGAGCAGAAGTGCTGCACTTGGACCAAGGAGGTCGCTTTGCTCGGCTGTGATTACGGTGCCGTCGGCCAGTTCGATGGCTGAGGTTGCTTTGCCGAGAGATTGCTCCTGACGTTCGTGAGCGGCAACGGTGGCTTTGCGGTATGCGGTGTTGATGCCTGCTTGTTTGAAGAGGAGGGCAATCTTGTTGACTTCGCTATCGTTGGCTTTGCCGGTGGCGAGGTCGTTGAGGGCAGAGTAGTAGCGACGGATGATTTCTTGTTTTGATGCCTCGCAGCAAGCTTCGTCGTCGCTGATGCAGAAACCTACCATGTTCACGCCCATATCTGTAGGCGACTTATACGGATTGCTTCCGTAGATACCCTCGAAGAGAGCGTTCAATACGGGGAAAATCTCAATATCACGGTTGTAGTTGATAGCAGTCTTGCCGTAAGCATCCAGATGGAACGGGTCAATCATATTCACATCATTCAGGTCGGCAGTAGCAGCCTCGTAAGCGATGTTTACCGGGTGCTTCAGCGGGAGGTTCCATACCGGGAACGTCTCAAACTTCGCATAGCCGGCCTCATGACCATGAGCTCGCTCGTTGTAAAGCTGCGAAAGGCAAACTGCCATCTTGCCCGAACCCGGACCGGGAGCCGTTACAACAATCAGCTGACGCTCGGTCTCTACATATTCATCACGACCGAAACCTTCATCCGAAGCAATGAGTTCCACGTTGTGCGGATAGCCCTCGATCATGTAATGGTAGTAGGTCTTGATGCCGAGGCGCTCCAGACGAGCACGGAATGCATCTGCCGACTTCTGACCGTTGTAATGAGTAATCACTACCGAGCCAACGAAAAAGCCTCTGTCCATAAACGCATCACGCAGACGGAGAACATCCATGTCGTAGGTAATACCGAGATCCTGACGTACCTTGTTTTTTTCAATATCAGTAGCCGAGATTACTATTACGATCTCAATCATGTCGCGAAGCTCATGGAGCATACGCAGTTTGCTGTCAGGCATAAAGCCGGGCAGTACTCGGCTAGCGTGAAAATCGTCAAACAGTTTACCGCCAAGCTCCAGATAGAGCTTGTTGCCGAAGTGAGAGATGCGGTCCTTGATGTGTTCGGACTGAATGCGAAGATACTTTGTTGAATACGTTCTTTAATGTGCTGCGACTGAATACGGATGTATTTGTCGTTATCAAAACCAATCTGCATGACTGTACGGATTATATAGGGTTAATTATGAGAGGATTAACAGCTCTACTGAAGGTTGCACAGACTAACCAACCTCAATTCCGTATGCAAAGGTACGAAGAATTTTTGGAATGTGCAAGAAAACAATAACGAATTTCTTGTAAGTTCGTAAGTTCGCAATTCAGAAAA
>CALEJM010000301.1 GCA_937898265.1 uncultured Porphyromonadaceae bacterium | reverse complement strand
AGAAAAACAGCCTACTGAAAGAGATACAGTCCTACGCCATGGTAGCCCTGGGACTCCTCATCTTCTCGTTGGCATGGCAGATTTTCCTCATCCCCAACAAAATTGTAGGCGGCGGAGCCTCCGGTATCGCCTCGATGATTTACCTCGCCACCAACGGACACATCCCCATCTCACTGACCATCGTAGCACTGAACGCCCTGCTCCTCCTCTTTGCCATCAAACCCCTGGGCAGCAACTTCTTCCTCAAAACCATCTTCGGCGTGCTGGTCATCTCAGGATGGTTCATGATACCCGTAGCACAGATTGAGATGTTTCAACCCATCATCGACTTCGGCAGCGAAGACCTCTTCATGGCCAGCATCTTAGGCGCCATCTTCTCCGGCATTGGCATGGGTTTTGTGTTCATGAACAACGGCTCGTCGGGCGGCATCGACATCATCGCCAAAATCATCAACAAATACCACGACATCTCGTTGGGCAAAGCACTCATGGGCTGCGACGTCATCATCATCTCATCGTCCTACTTCCTGCCCGAGAACACCATCCGCAACGTCATCTACGGTCTCATCGTGATGGTGGTCATGACCAACGTCATCGACGTTGTAGTCAACAGCCAACGCCAAAGCGTCCAATTCTTCGTCTTCTCCAAGAAATACCGCGAGATAGCCACCCGCATCAACAACGAGACACGCCGCGGCGTCACCATCCTTGAAGGCATGGGCTGGCACTCACAAGAACCATGTAAAGTGCTCACCATCATGGCTCGTAAGCACGAATCAAACGACATCTTTCAACTCATCAAAGAAGAAGACCCCGATGCCTTCATCACCCAGTCGGCCGTCATGGGCGTCTATGGTCAAGGCTTCGACACAATAAGATAAACAATGGCAGACAACTGGAACAGCCGAACCGCCCTCTTGGTAGGCGAAGAAGGCATCAACACATTGCAAAACAGTCATATACTGATAGTCGGACTGGGTGGCGTAGGTGCCTATGCCGCCGAGATGCTGTGTCGTGCCGGTGTGGGCGAACTGACCATCGTGGACGCCGACACCGTCAGTCCAACGAACATCAACCGCCAGCTGATAGCACTCCACTCCACCGTCGGCAAGCCGAAATCGGAAGTGCTGGCAGCCCGACTGCGCGACATCAACCCCGACATCAAGCTCCACGTTCACACCACCTTTCTGCGCGACGACGAGACCATCACCCTACTGCAAGCGGCGCCCTATAGCTACGTTGTCGATGCCATCGACACGCTGAGTCCCAAGACCTTCCTCATCTACTACGCCATCAAACTCGGACTTCCCATCGTCTCGAGCATGGGCGCCGGCGGCAAATTCCGCCCTGAGGAGATACGCGTTTCCGACATCTCGAAATCGCAGTACTGTCATCTGGCTCGCGCCGTACGCAAGAAACTGCATCACCTCGGCGTCAAGCGCGGAGCCACCGTGGTCTACTCGCCCGAGCCTGTCAGTCTCGACACCCTGATGACCAACGAAGGCGAACCAAACAAACTCACCTCGCCCGGCACCATCTCCTACATGCCTGCACTCTTCGGCTGCCATATCGCTGCCCACATCCTACAGGCATTGACACTCAAGAAACCGAGTGACGAACAGTGCTGAAAAAGTCATTTTTCACCCCAAAAACAGAAAAACCTAAACACCGACAGCCCCACCGACTTCACCACAAAACTCCAACTGCCGACTAAAGGAAAAAGAAAAGGACCCTACCTCAAAAAATTGAGATAAAGTCCTAACAACTAATGATGAAAAAACATTCTAGTGATCTCGTCGGGATTCGAACCCGAGACCCACAGCTTAGAAGGCTGTTGCTCTATCCAGCTGAGCTACGAGACCATCCTTTTTGCGGCTGCAAAGTAACAACATTTTTCTAACATATCCAAATATTTTCATAGGAATCCACAATTCAAGAATTTTGTCTATCTTTGTAGTGGATTTCAAACAACGGAAACTCTCCAACAAGATAACAAACAATGGCACTGCTTGAGATTAAAAACGTCAGCAAACAATACGCCAACCACCTCGCCTTGGACAACGTGTCCATCAACATCGAGGAAGGGAGCATCTTCGGACTCTTAGGTCCTAACGGCGCAGGCAAAACCACGCTGATACGCATCATCAACAACATCACCGCCCCCGACACGGGCGAGGTTTTGCTCAACGGCAAACACCTCACTTTCAACGACACAGCCCAAATTGGTTACCTCCCAGAGGAACGCGGACTCTACAAAAAGATGAAAGTGGGCGAAGAGGCACTCTATCTTGCCCAACTCAAGGGAATGAGTCGTCAGGAAGCCACACGCGAACTGAAAAAATGGTTCGAACGCTTCGAGATTGAGTCGTGGTGGAACAAAAAAGTATCAGACCTCTCCAAAGGTATGGCACAAAAGGTGCAATTCATCACCACCGTTGCCCACCGCCCAAAACTGCTGATTTTTGACGAACCATTCAGCGGTTTCGACCCCCTCAACGCCTTCTACATGAAACAAGAGATTCTCAAACTCAGAGACGAAGGCTCCACCATCATCTTCTCCACACACAACATGTCGTCGGTTGAGGAACTCTGCGACCATATCGCACTCATCAACAATTCCAAAGTAGTGCTGGAGGGCGAAGTCAATACCATCAGAAAATCTCATCGCGACAACACCTACTCCGTTGAGATAGAAGACTTCACCAACATCCACTTCTCAAGCGCCGAGACATTGGCCGAAGAGACCAACGGCAACAGCACCCAACTACGCTTGCGTCTCCACCCAGGAACCACAGCCAACCAACTGCTTGAAGAAGCCATCAAGGCGGGCACACTCATCCGCTTCGATATGGAGACCCCATCTATGGACGACATCTTTATCAAGACAGTCGAAAAGCAGAATAAATAAGCAATCACACCTCTATACACCCCAGAAGAGACGGCACAACAACCGTCTCTTCTGCTTTTTTATAGCCCCACAATTTCAACACAAAAAGCACCAACGGAATGACCCATAATTCAAAATAAAATAATATCTTTGCAAGACTAAAAGTAACATGGCAGTATTATACCCCTAAGTCATCAGCCAAATGCTAACGACAACAGCCACAATACCTTTAGTAAACAACTGTCTTTCAAAACGTAAAGACAACAACTCTGACAAAACATTAACAAAAATACCATTATGAAAAAACAACTATTGAACGTGTTTGTCATTGCACTTATGCTATTGACAACGCTTTCTGCCAAAGCTCAGGTGCCACAGTTGCCTTACTTCTGTGGATTTGAGACCGCTGCAGAAACTGCCGACTGGACCTGCGTTACGGGTTCGGCGTGCAACAACCAATGGTCATTTGGCACAGCGGTGCACAACTTCGGTGCACGTGCCATGTACATCTCAGCAAACAATGGTAACACAG
>CALEJM010000300.1 GCA_937898265.1 uncultured Porphyromonadaceae bacterium | reverse complement strand
GCATCACGGTCAACGATTTCTACCTCGGCGAGACCGAGGTGACCCAGGAGCTCTGGGAGGCGGTGATGGGCAAAAACCCCAGTTTCTTCGTCGGCAATACGAAACGTCCGGTGGAGAACGTCAGTTGGCTCGACTGCCAGATTTTCATCAAACGCCTCAACGAGCTGACCCACAAGAGCGGACAGCTGCCTGCCAACCTCTCGTTCGCCCTCCCCACCGAGGCGCAGTGGGAATACGCTGCCCGCGGCGGCAAGAAGAGCAAGGGGGGCAAATACGCCGGCAGCAGCGCCATCGGCAGCGTGGCGTGGTTCTACTATAGCAAGGGGGTGACCCACTCGGTGGGTATGAAGATGGCGAACGAACTCGGCATCTACGACATGAGCGGCAACGTCTTCGAGTGGTGCGACGACTGGTATCACCCCAACGAATACGCCGAGGGCGAGATGCCGATGGACACTGCCCGCGTGCTGCGTGGAGGCAGCTGGAGCAGTCCGTCAAAGAACTGCCGCGTCTCCAACCGCTTCTGCCAAAAGCCCGAGACCCGCGCCGGCAACTTCGGCTTCCGACTCGCCATCGTGGAGAACAAATAAGTCTACAACACAAACAACAGATACATGAAGAAGAATTTCGTTGAAATCTACTGCCGCAACCTCAACAAGAGTCTCACCGTAGAGATGGGCTCCACGCTGAGAGAGGTGTTCCAACAGAGCGGCGTAGAGCTTCCTTATAACGTGATGGGAGCGTTGGTCAACAACAAACTTGAAGACCTCAACTACCCTATCTACCGTCCGAAACAGGTGGAGTTTGTCGACATCCATCACTCCAAAGGTCGCAGCGTCTATCTCCGCACCATCTGCATGGTGCTTGCCAACGCCGTCAACGACCTCTACCCTGAGCATCAGCTTCGCATTGAGCACCCCATCTCCAAGGGTTACTACTGCACGCTCAACGGTCGCAACGGCATGGTGACCGACGAGATGGTGACTGCCATCAAACAACGCATGCAGGAGATTGTTGCCGCCAACCTCCCTATCGAGGCGGTGGAGGAGCCGATGGAGAAGGTGCAGACGATGTTCTCCGACCTCGGTCGCGAAGACATCGTGGAGCTGCTCAAGACCCTCGGCGACTGCTACGCACGCTATTTCCGCATCGGCGATTTCATCGACTATTTCACAGGCGCCCTTGCCACCTCCACTGGCGAAGTGCCCCTCTTCGACGTGGTGAACTACCACAACGGCTTCCTCCTCCGCGTTCCTTATATCGAAGACCCCGAGAAGTTGGCGCCTGTCATCTCGCAGCCTAAACTCTTCTCGGTGTTCGACCAGTTTGTGGAGTGGAACAGCATCATGCACCTCGACAACGTGGGCGACTTCGACAACGCGATGCGTCAGGGTCAGGGTGCCAGTCTGCTGAAGGTCTACGAGGCGCTGCACGAGAAATACGTGGGCAAGGTGGCCGACGAGATTCATCAACGTGGCAACGTGAAGATCATCATGATCTCGGGTCCTTCGTCATCGGGCAAGACCACGTTCAGCAAACGCCTCTCGGTGCAGTTAGCTGTCCTCGGTCTCCGTCCTGTGGTGCTCTCGATGGACGACTACTTCGTCAACCGCGAAGACACCCCTAAGGACGAGAACGGCGAGTGGGACTTCGAACATCTCCACGCCATCGACCACGAGCTCTTCAACACTCAGCTCAACCAACTGCTCAACGGCGAGGAAATCAAACTGCCGACGTTCAACTTCGAGGACGGACACCGTCACTACTACGGCGGCACGATGCAGATGACCGACGACATGGTGCTGGTCATCGAGGGCATCCATGCACTCGACCCCGAGCTGCTCGCCAAGGTGCCTGCCGACCGTGTGTTCAAAATCTATGTCTCAGCGCTGACCACCATCTCACTCAACGACCACACCTGGATTCCAACCACCGACGTCCGACTGCTGCGCCGCATCGTTCGCGACTACAACTTCCGCGGCTTCTCCGCACGCGACACCATCGCCCGCTGGCCTTCCGTGCGCCGTGGCGAGGAGCGCTGGATCTTCCCCTATCAGGAGAATGCCGACGTGATGTTCAACTCCGCCCTCCTCTACAAGCTGGGCGTGCTGAAGCTCTATGCCG
>CALEJM010000299.1 GCA_937898265.1 uncultured Porphyromonadaceae bacterium | reverse complement strand
TATACGTCGCTGCCATCAACATTCTCTTCAATATAGCCGTAGAAACCGTCTGTGTTGTTGGCTTTGGTGTAGGCTTCGGCTGCTGCAATTAGAGCGTCAAGGTTATCCCAAAGTTTGCCGAGAGCAGCATTGTCCTTATTTCCTTCTTGAATTGGTGTGTTGTGATTGATGAAGAGGTTTTTGCTGATTTGACCATAGTTAGGTTTTAATGGTGTGTGACTGTTGGTAGGGCCACCAATATAATCTAACTCCAAGGCAGTTGGTTTATTCGTAGCATCCAATTTGCTGTTGTCTCTCCATTGATAGAAGAAATTGGTTCCAGCAGTGGTGCTGACGGTATTGTTGTAGTTGATGCGGATAACGGAGGTTACTGCATCGCTTGAAGGAGTGCAGCGGATTTGACCTTGATATGGGGTGATAGGGGCGCGACCTTTCCAAATCTCGATGTCGTCGATGGCAAAGTCGTTACCTTGTGAACTTGTACCGTTGTTGACGATTCTCAAACGGTATTGATCGTAGTCGATGTCGTCTTTCTTCTCAATCTCAAAAAGAATCTGATACCATTTGCCTGCGTCTGAATTTGAACTGTTGATTGTTCCAGTAGTAAATGTTGTAATGACAGTCTCTGTGGTAACGTTGTTCTCAGTCTTGATACCAGTCACCTCAAAATTAAGGTTTGGACGAGTATAACTTGAGTTACCGTTCATATCTGCCACTTTGGCAGAGAAAATAAGTTTGGCACCTCGGCAGAGTTCGCCTGATACTTTCAAGTTGGCTACCACGCCAGGAGCTGTGGCTGCATCAACGTAGAGAAAGGTGTTGTTTTGGCTAATAGCTGATGGTCTATTCCATCCGCTACATGCAGTGAGAAGCGAGTATTCGCCTTTTGATGCGTGGGTTCCTTCGCCTGTATTGTTGGTGCCTGGTACGCCTCCGAAGGTGCCAGAATAGTAGTGATTGATTGCTTTATATCTTGCGAAGCCATAGGAGCATTCGTCCCATGGGAGCGGCTTGGTACCGTCAAAATCATTGAAGTTCTGTCCGCCAGCAAAGGTGTAGAGTTTTTCAAGTTGGGCTTTTGTCATTACGTAGCCATTCGC
>CALEJM010000298.1 GCA_937898265.1 uncultured Porphyromonadaceae bacterium | reverse complement strand
CACCTGCAAAGCGGGTGCCTTCAAACTGGGCGCGGACGCGTTGCTCCTCTACTTCAGAACGAAGGATGGCATTATCGCCAACAATCCATATCACGCCGTCAATCATATTGCTTTGTGCAGCAACGAAAGAGGCGACCAGGCTCAAAACGGCCAATAGTTTATATCTCAGTTTCATTATCGCTAATTTTTATTTTGCTTTTATCGTCTTTAACACGTTCATATCGATTTCAGAAGGGATTTCCTTCATCAGTCGTTCAATCCATTGTGCCTCAAGATAGTTCTGATAGTCAGAAATAACTGCACCTCTGACATCAGTATAGACTTCTGGAGATTTGATAAGTTTACCCCACGTGAACACATAAGGGAGGTCTTTTGGCAGAGAGGTGTCGTCGGGAACGTCACGGTGGAAAACGTAGCGGTCGATGATCTTGCTCTCCCCGACTTTCCAGATGCCACTGTAGGTCTCTACGTATTTCGCGGTATCGATGTTGATACGGGTAGTCAGATAGGAGTTGATAGAGTCTTTCGGAGCTGTATCAAGCATCTTCTTGACAATCTTGGCGGTCTGTTTGTCGCGACAGCAGCAGATTCTGCCTTTGAAGCGAGGTGAGTTCCAGGTATAGTTTGCTTTATGCTCATTGAAATAACGAGCCAAGCCAGCGGTGTCTTGGGTTGCCTTATCCCAAACCTCCTTGCTGCTGACGGTGAACAGAAGAATACCGTCATGGTACTCCTTCAGCAGATAGCGAAGCTCTGGAAATTTCTCCTCCAAGTGGGCATCTTCGTAGGCAAGCACTTCTTGCGCCAAGAAACGATTCCATAGTGCTTTGAGATTATCTTCGTTCAAGGCGTCTTGTTCTGGGGCGTTTTGTCTCAGATAGCCGACAAAGTCTTTTTGTTTCACCGACTTCGTAGCGAAAGTGGCTATCGTGGAGTTGAGATTTTTCACCTTAGTGTCGAAATCTTTATTTGTCACTTTCAAACCTTTGACAGCTGCAACAACTGCTTTCCAACTGTTAGAATCAAAGACGTAGTGATACTCTTTCTTCAGTTTCTCCACCAGACTCTGTTGCACGATAAGCATTCGGCCATCATACTCCATGAGTTTCTTGATGTTCGGTTTCTGTTCTTCGAAAGAGTCGATACCTTTACGGTCGGTGAGTTTGATGATATGCCATCCGAAAGAACTTTTGACGGGTTCGGAGACATCGCCGATTTTCTTCAAGTTGAAGGCTGCGGTCTCAAAATCGCGCACCATCATGCCTACGCCAAACCAAGAGACGTCACCGCCAATGGTGGCAGAACGGGGATCTTCGGAAAACTCTTTGGCAACAGCGTCAAAGGACTTGCCTTCTTTGAGCGCTTGCTGAGCTTTCATAATCTTTTCTTTTGCCTTACGCTGCTCCTCCGTACTCATCGTTTCTTCGCAACGCACGAAGATGTGTGCACAGCGGATTTTACCATGCGCAGGCTGACGGTTCAACACTTTGATGATATAGTAGGCATTGCCCACACGGATAGGCATGCTGACATCGCCCACTTTAGTGCGATAGATGGCGTTCTCCAAAGGATAAACAGCCATGCCGCCAGTAAACCAACCGAGATAGCCGTCAGGGTTGTTGGGATTCATATCTGCCAACGCCTCGGTAGCTACTTTTGAGAAGCCTTCCTTAATGGCGCGACGACGAATATCAAGTGCTTGTTTATAAACCTTTAACGTATCCTCAGAAGTATAGTTCTTTGGGAGACGAATCAAGATATGCTGTACTTCAACATCTTCTTTCATTCGCTCGTAGGCTTCACGATAAAGAGAGTCTTCAACTTCCGTATCGTAGAGATAAGGAACGACCAATTGAGCACGATAACCTTTGTACTCGGAGACGAAGGCCTTGATGGTATCCAAGCCCAAGAGGTGGGCCTCCTCTACTTTCAAAAGGAAACGACGATAGATATCGGCATATTCTACGAGGTTTTTCTTCTCTTGGTTGCCGATATTGTTTTTCTGGAAAGCGTATTGCAATTCCGAACGTGTCACTTTTTGTGAACCGACAGTCATGACGATAGGGTCGTTGGACTGCGCATTGGCAAAAGCAACGGTCAGCAGCAGGAGTGCTGCAACAAGTAAGGAACGGAAAGTCTTATTCATCGTAAACATCTTATCAATCTTTTATCAACGAGCGGCCAGTCATTTCCTTTGGTTGTTCCAATCCCATCAGATGGAGTAAAGATGGAGCCACGTCGGCCAAGATGCCATCTTCAACCTTGGCATTGGTCTTTGAAGAGACGTAGACAAATGGAACAGGATTCAACGAGTGAGCCGTATTAGGGGTGCCGTCGCTGTTTTGCGCCTGGTCGGCATTTCCATGATCAGCAATAATGATGGTGTTGTAACCATGTGCCTTAGCAGCCTCAACGGTATCTTTCAAGCAAGCGTCAACAGCCACAACAGCTTTCTCGATGGCTTCGTAGATGCCTGTATGTCCCACCATATCGCCGTTAGCATAGTTCACTACGATAAAGTCGTAGCTCTCGCTGGCGATTGCCTCAACGAGTTTATCTTTAACCTCGTAGGCACTCATCTCTGGTTTGAGGTCGTAGGTCTGTACCTTTGGAGAAGGAACAAGGATGCGGTCTTCACCGTCAAATGGGGTCTCGCGACCACCATTAAGGAAGAAGGTGACGTGCGCATATTTCTCGGTTTCAGCGATATGAAGTTGACGCAATCCCTGTTTTGCAAGATATTCACCGAGGGTATTCTCCACATTTTCTTTATCAAAAAGAATATGCACGTTTTGGAAGGTAGCATCGTATGGAGTCATGCAGCAGTAGAACAGATTAGGAACAACCTGCATGTTCTGTTCGTCAAAGTTCTGCTGTGTCAATGCCATAGTGATTTCTTTGGCACGGTCGTTACGGTAGTTGAAGAAGATGACCACATCACCATTTTCGATGGTTGCAACGGGAGCACCACCAGCCATGCAGACGATTGGTTTGATAAACTCATCGGTCACCCCTTCAGCATAAGATTGCTTCACAGCTTCTACGGCATCTTCAACTTGACGACCCTCACCTCTTACCAAGAGGTTATAGGCTTCAGCAATGCGCTCCCAGCGTTTGTCGCGATCCATTGCATAGAAACGACCAACGACAGAGGCTATCTGACCACCGTTGTTTTGGAGATGTTTTTGAAGAGCGTGGAATTCCGTTTACACCATTTTATGGAGGATTTGGCCTTTTAGCAGATGGCGGAATCCCAAAACCAACATATTGGACATTTAAGTTTTTTAAAGAATTAAAAGAAAATGAAGAAAAATGTATTTACCGCGATAAAAATCTCGTAATTGTAAAAACAAAAGATGGCGAATATAAAGGAATTGCGTGGAATCTGACACTTGAAACAAAAGAAAAAGAGATAACTTTCAACATCAATCTTCCTGCTTTCAAAAAAAAT
>CALEJM010000297.1 GCA_937898265.1 uncultured Porphyromonadaceae bacterium | reverse complement strand
GACGACGACAAGATAGAGAACACCAACAGGAACACCAGATAAGCCACCGTAACCAAGAACGACGACTTGATGGCATAGCCGATGCCTCGCATCAACTGACTGATATTAGGGATAAACTGGAACAAGCGGAAGGTCTTGAGAACCCTCAGAGCACGGAACGACAGCAAGACACCCGAGTTGATGGACGCACTGACGAAGGGGTTGATCAGCGACGGCAAGGCCAAAAGCACAATGATAAAATCGAAGACATTCCATTTTTCGCTGAAATAGCCTTTGACTCCCAAATGTCCGAGCTTCACGACAGCCTCAATGAGGAACACCAAGGTAAAGAAGCAGTCGGTCCACTCGAAGAAGGCAGCACCATGCCAGAATCCGCCGACAAACAGCATTATCGTATTGATGATGATAATCACCATCATCACCTTCTCATTCAAAAAAATCTGTTTCATGAGCCACTATAGCGATTAAGGTGCAAAGATAGTGCAAGGCGAGCGTAATACAAAATAAAATTCATTTTATTTTTATTGCCGAGCCGCAGCCTATCTTGCGTAAGAAAGATAGTGAAAGTTGAGTGCAATACCAAAAGAAACGTAGTTTATTTTGAATTGCCGAAACGCATCCTATCTTGCGTAAGCAAAGATAGTGCAAGGCGAGCGGACTAAAGATAGTGCAAGTTGAGCGGAGAATAAAAAAGCCCCACCCGAGGGGGCAGGGCTAAGTGAAAAGATAATAGTGAAGAGTTTGTTTTAGGTGATGAGGGGTTCGAGGTGTTCGAAGGGGGGTAATTAATTAGCAATTAGCAATGAGCAATTGAATAATGAGGTTGCAAACAGAAAACGACACAAAACATTAGAAAACCCTTTAACAGGGAAAACGATAAACTTTAGAAAACAAAGTTCTTTTTATGTTTTTGAATGTTCATGTTTTCTGCGTTAGGCAGTTTTTGATAAACCAAGCTGCACCTCGGCAATCTCAAAATAAACTCCGTTTCTTTTGTTATTGCTCTCGGTTTGCATTGTTTTTTTGATGTTTTCCAGCGAAGCGTTTTCTGTTCAAAAGGCAAAGAAAGAAGAAACAGAAAACCCTCTCCCCTCGCCCTTTAACGGGAGAGGGGGGAGAGGGTCTTCTGTTGTTGTATGACTTCCGACCGTTAGAGGTCGTCCATGATCTTCTTGCGCGTTTCTTGTGCGTTGGCGTTGTCGATGTAGCGGAGTGCGACACATGCCTTGTCGTAGTCGCTCTTTACGAGTGTGAGCTGTATCTTGCCGTTGTCTACGGTGAACTCAGTGAGATACTGACATTGATCATCTAAGACGGCATGGAATTTCAGAAATTCTGAGGTTGGTTCTCTTTCTGTGAATCTCTCGATGCTTTCTGGTCGTCCGTATTTCTCGGTGAGCATCTCTTTGAGGTTGTAGTAGGTGGTGGTAAGGCTGTTCCAGGTCTCCGCCTCTGGGAAGATGACGCCCACGACATTCACTTGGTCGCGGTCGGAGAATCTGGATACCACGATAGTGCATCCCTTGGTGGCGGCAAACTCGCCTTCCAGCATCGCTACATTGTCTTGCGTACCGATATATTTCAGGCCTTGCTGCTCCAGCTTCTGGGTGAAGCTACGCAACGTGCCGTCCATCACGATGCCCTTGAACTTCATGTGCGACTGAGCACCGACAGCACCACAACACAACAAGCCAATCACAATGGCCAATAGAGTCTTTTTCATAATGTGTTATCTGTTTGAGTTGATGATTGTTATTTTGCTGGGAGTGGTTTAGGAGCTGCCGACTGCGAGCTGTTGCTTTTGGTGTAGCCGTCGTAGTATTCGTTGTAGAAATAGCTGTTTTTCTTGTCGTATATCTTCCTAAAGGAGAGTACTTTGTAGTTGACTACGATTTTGTCGGCGGTCTCAATCTTGAGCACTCTGTTGTAGACCTGTACAGGGTATTTGTCCTGATAGTGTGAGGTGGTCTCGTCGGTGAGGTTTTGACAAGGTTTCTCTTTCTCAACGAAGTCGTAGAGTCTGGGCTCGGAGTAGTTGGTGATTTCCGTCACATAGAAGGTGTTCTCGATGGTGTGAGTATCCTTCTCTTCGCCCATCTGATAGGTGAGGTAGTTGGTGAAACGGAGTGGAGTAGTCTCTTTGTCGAGCTTGATAGAAGCTTCGCTACTGGGGAAGCGCTCGAGATTGCAGTCGTAGTAGGTGCCGTCGGTCAGTTGGAACTCACTGATGACTTTGCTGCTGTGTGGTGGGATAGCCACGATAGGCATCTCACCTTGTGTGATGGATTGGGAGTTGTCGTTGCGAACGGTGCCTCCCACAGCCAGATAGGCTGTGAGTCTCACTGCTGAGCTGGTGGTAGTGTGGTGTGAATGCGACTGCGACCACACGCGGTCTTGGTAGTAGTCTTTAGCCATTCCGTTGACGAAGAGGAACGACTTGGTGAGGTCGAGGTAGAGAATCTGTTCTGTCTTGTTGGTCACGGAGAACGCCATCTCTCCTTCGGCATCGCAGAACACATATTGTACCTTGCAGCACTCATCTTCGTAGCAGAAAGCGCCATCTTTGGTAAGACCTTTGCTTGCCTCGGCTTCCACGCGCATCACCTGGGCGAAGCGGTAGGTCTGTGCACAAGTGGTCATCATCAAAGCGACTATAGCGAGCACCAATGCTCTAATCTTCATAACGTGATTGTTCATTTTTTTGATATTGTTAGTTAGTTTATAGATGTTTGTTGAGTTTTATGGCGCAAATATACAACTTTTTATTATGCCACCAATAACCTCAACAAAACTTTTGCCGGGTCCTCCCGGCCGAGGGCAGGGCAGAGAGCGTGGGGTGTTTTGGCTGATGTACAAAAATTATAGTAATAATAAGTTTGGTGGAGTTAATGATAAGATGTTAACCCTGTCATCTATTGTAAAATCTAATCTATTTATTATAGGATATCCTTCCTTATAAGCTTGGTATGTAGATTGTAGAAGGAATTGTTTCACAGAAGAACGTCTGCGAATCTTCGTTGTCGGAGATAATTTAATATCTCCCCATATTTCATCTATACTTGTATCTTGTTTAGACAACATACAAATCAACTTAGAGTATAATTTTTCTCGTAATAACGTTCTTGCGATAAGTGCGTTTCTCAACTCATTATCTAATCTCGGAAAGACCTTGCCCAAACAGGAGAGATACCAATATCCATACCTGCATTGAGCAAGCCCTAATTGCATTGCTCCTTTAGCGTGATTCTCTCCATATTTCAAGTTCGCACCTTGATTTCGGATCACTCCATCATTTTGAAGAATTACTCCGATTTCTTCGTTCGTTAAAGCTCTCCTAACTCCAGATAGTTTTGTACAAAAATTGATTTCACAATCTTCATAACTACTTATCTGGGTTATATCAGAGGATTCTATAGTACCTGAATTTCGATTGCTGTTTTGAAGATACTCAATATAATTTGCATACGGAATAGAACAGACTTTTGTTATATATTCCGTAAGGGTTTCATAAGGGAATTCATAGGAATATTCCATCATTTGGTCGTTAATGGAATTCTCTACTGTCCGGTTGAAAAATAGAGCAATAATATTGTCTTCTTCAAAAATCATTTTTCAATAATCTTATTAATGGATTTTTGAATCTTGTTTATCAGAAAAATGAATTCTTCGTTCTTTGCCAATTTTACCACAGCATCACTGGATAGTAAATCACGCATTTTCTTTGCCTGCTTAATCGCACTCTCTATAATATCCGTATTATTTACAAGGTCTGCTACATCGTCAATTTCGCATTTACCTTTTATATAATCGACTAATACTTTGTCGGCTCTTTCATCTTTGAGTTTTAGCAACTTTCCTATTGTACGAAGGTCTTTGGATTCGCCTAATGTTTCGCTTTTAATTCTGTCAAGAATTGTTTGTTTGATAGAAATATCGTCAACTCTATTTTCGCTCTTCCTGCCCTCTTCGTCTATTTTGCGATACTCTTCATAATAGCTCCATTTGGATTGTTCTATATCATCGTTCTTCTTCATCAACTCAAAAGTTGCCACCATATTCTTGGCCTCGGAAGCCTTCATGCCCCTTTCTTTTGCAATCTCTTCAAAAGACCGAAAAAGTATTTCTGCTGGATTACTTATTTCTTTTTTGCTTTCTTTTTTATTATTGTCTGCCATTTTATT